>JAVWBZ010000082.1:0-921 GCA_036649255.1 Bacteroidales bacterium | reverse complement strand
TTTCAAAGATGGCAGTTGCACTTCCGTAATATTGTATCAGTCTCTTAATAAGAGTGTTTCCATAATTAGGCTGATATTGTAATGCCAACCTGCAGAGAGTTTCATTGAGCATGTAGAGTCATTTTTAGAGGATGCAAACATACAAGAATTTCTTTGATTTTTACATCGCCATTTTTTATATTTTTGCAAAAACAAATTTCATGAAAAAGAATTTCATTTTATTAGCGTTATTAACCATTATGATTACTTCCTGCAAAGAGAAAAAAATGGAAATTATTGAACAAGATTCCAATATTATAACCAAAGAAAATCGTGAAATTCCCGACTTTTCGAAAGGAATTTTAACGGAAGAAATATTGTGGTATTTAGGCAGGGTAACACCTCCCGCATTGTCACCCGATGGAAAAACCCTTCTTTACGGAGTTAAATATTTTGATTATAAAGCTAATACAGGCAATACGGAACTATATACTCTACCCGTGGGGGGAGGCGAGCCAACTAAAATTACCACTTCTCCGGCAGATGAATTACAAGCCGTATGGAGGCCTGACGGAAAAAAAATAGCCTATTTATATCCAGGAGAGGAAGGAATGCAAATATGGGAATGTAATCCTGACGGAAGCAATAAAAAGCAAATAAGTAGAATAAAAGGGGATGTCAATTGTTTTGCCTATGCTCCCGATATGAGCCGTATGCTTTATTCTACCAACATACAAATGGATTCAACCCTTGTAGACCGTTATCCTGATCTTCCGAAAGCCAACGCCATGATTTATGACGATTTAATGTACCGACATTGGAGTTATTGGGCAGATGGTAAATATAGTCATCTCTTTATTGCGCCCTATCCTTCGTTGGAAGATCCAATTGATTTATTACAAGGTGAAAAATTTCATACCCCACTTCCTCCTTCTGGCGGTA
>JAVWBZ010000081.1:0-7376 GCA_036649255.1 Bacteroidales bacterium | reverse complement strand
TATCCAGACGATGCAGATCAACGTGCCATCAGAGAACAAGAATTGATGAAAAGAGCAATTGAATATATTGAATTGATGGTACCGGAAGATTTGAATATCGATTATAATCAAGATGATTTAGTAGACAATGTCTGTTTTGTCGTTCGAGGAGATATAGGAGACTGGTCTGATTTGTTATGGCCTCATCGTTGGTCTTTATATTGGACTGAAGCCTATCTGCATGGAAAAAGAGTATATGATTATAATTTTCAATTGGCTGATGCTGAACCTTATTTTACCAATTCGGTCATGAGTCATGAGATGTTTCACAGTTTAGGAGCTCCTGATCTATACCATTATGCAGATCCTGCCCATTTAGAACCTGTGGGTCCTTGGGATTTAATGGCGGCCAATACCAATCCTCCACAACAAACCAATGCTTACATGAAATATAAATATGGAAAATGGATTGACGAAATACCGGAACTTACCGAATATGGAACCTATACTTTGTATCCGCTAAATTCTCAACAAAATCTTCCAAAATATTATAAAATTGCAACCCAGAACCCTGATGAATTTTTTTTATTGGAATATCGAAGAAAGCGACAACCTTTTGATGATCAAATATTTGATTCCGGACTGATGATTTATAGAATTAATACATCATTCAGTGGAAATGCCAGTTACAACGGATTTGATATTTTAGACGAAGTGTATGTTTTCAGATATGGCGGTGATTTATATACCAACGGTACCATTTCAGCCGCGCCCTTCCGGCAAAACAGTGTGCGCCGCTCCTTTACCACCAATTCTAATCCTCACGCCTTTTTATCCAACGGAGATCCTGTTGAAATCTTAATAGACCATATTACCATCCCTTCAGACAGTATTCAATTTGACTACAATTTTTACGTAGGAATGGAAAATTTTCAAAAAGATGAAACCATATCTATTTATCCGAATCCTACAACGGATGATATCACCATTAAGGCAAAATCATTAAACATGAATAATATTCAAGTATATGATATTTTTGGGAAGTTGATCATTGAAACAAAAATCAATCAGAATCAAGCCGTTATTCATCTGACAGATTATCCTTCAGGTATCTATTTAATTAAGATAACTGATCAAAATAACAACATTAAGACCTTAAAAGCAGTTAAACAATCATTCTAAATATTATCAAATTTATGACACTACAAGAAACTGAACAACAGATTATAGAAGAGTTTGAACTTTTCAACGATTGGATGGATAAGTACAACTATATTATAGAATTAGGAAAAGAACTCCCTTTGATTGACAATCAATATAAGACAACATCATATCTCATTTCGGGATGTCAGTCTCAAGTATGGTTACATGCAGATTATCGGGAAGGAAAAATATTTTTCACAGCAGATAGTGATGCGATCATTACGAAAGGAATTGTAAACTTACTTATCAGAGTACTGTCGGGAAGAACACCTCAAGAAATTATAGAAGCTCCCCTATCCTATATAGATACAATCGGGTTGAAAGAACATTTATCGCCAACTCGTTCCAATGGATTGACTTCCATGATTAAACAGATGAAGCTTTATGCAATAGCTTTCGCCAGTAAAAAAATAGAAGATTAAAAGAGATACCGTCTTGTTTGGTTGAAAAAATAAAAAAATCACAATAAATTATTAATAGAATTAGAATAATATGGCAAAAATATTAGGTATTGGAAATGCATTGGTAGATGTAATTGTTCCATTGAATGATGAACGAATTTTTGATCAATATTCCCTGGTAAAAGGTGGAATGGAAATGATTGACAGTGATAAAAAACGAGCCATACATGAAGCAATTAAAGAGATGCAAAAAGCTTTTGCAACGGGTGGTTCTACTTCAAACACCATACACGGATTGGCACATTTAGGAGCTCATACTGGATATATTGGAAAAGTAAGTAATGATGAAGCTGGACAGTTTTTTAAATCGGAAATGATCAGAACGGGAATAAAATCACATCTTCTTGATTCGGAAATAGATACGGGTATTGCCACCACTTTCATGACAGCAGATGCGGAACGTACTTTTGCCACTTACTTGGGAGCTGCCGCTACTATGACAGCGGAAGAAATTGATGAAACCATCTTGAAAGAATATGATTATATCCATGTGGAAGGATATCTCATTTTTAATCATGACTTGATTTTAAAAGTTTGTCAATGGGCTAAAAAATTCAACTTAAAGGTTTCCATGGACATGGCAAGTTATAATGTGGTGGAGCTCAATCGGGAATTTATGCAGGATTTACTAAAAAATTATGTGGATATTATTTTCGCCAATGAAGAAGAAGCCAAAGCTTTTACTGGCAAAGAAGAATTGGAAGCTTTAGACATTTTATCCGAATATTGCCCTGTCTCCATCGTTAAAATAGGATGTCGTGGTTCATTGGTTAAAGCAAATGGAAAAGTTGCCGTTATTCCGGCCATACAAGGTAACTGTATTGACACCAATGGAGCCGGTGATATATATGCTTCCGGGTTTTTGTACGGATTAATGAATGGATATTCTATCGAAAAAGCTGGAATGCTGGCCTCTCGTCTTGCTGCCGAATTAGTGGGAACAGTGGGAGCCAAACTATCGGAACAACAATGGCAAAAACTATTGCCTGAGATCCTTTAGTAACTCTATTCTTAACATGTTAAGAGCGGCTATGGCCGCACGTTCAATAATCTTTTTTCTTCCTCCGTTAGTGCCAAAATTAAATTGCTTGGTGATAATTCGGGTAGTTGTAGCCACTGCAATCCAAACGGTACCTACCGGTTTTTCAACGGTTCCACCCGAAGGGCCTGCTATTCCCGAAACAGCAACGGAGTAGTCGGTATCGAATAATCCCATGCAATTGATCGCCATGTCATTGACTACAAACTCGCTTACAGCACCGTGTTTTTTCAAATTGAGTTCCCTTACATTTAGAATTTCTCTTTTTATATCGTTAGAATAGGAAACAATTGATCCTTTGAAGAATTGGGAACTACCCGGTACAGAAGTAATAAGATGTGATAAATATCCACCGGTACAACTTTCGGCAATGGACAACTGTTTTCTGTTTTTCCTAAAAAGTTTTGCCACCACTTCTTCCATTTGATCATCTTCATATGAAAAAATATACTCTTCGACCATCTCTTTTAATTTCTCAATGTTGCTTTGCAGCTCCTTTTCAAGTAATTCCTTATCCGGATGAATACCGGTAAGGCGCAATCTTATGATGCCCGGACGCGGTAAATAAGCCAACTTAATATACGACGGAAGGGAAATTTCCCATGGTTCAATCAAATCCGATAATGTACTTTCGCCAATTCCTGCCAATTGTACTACTTTATGAATAATAGTTTGATTTCTCGTCATTTTTTCAACCAGCAAAGGAATTACACTTTCCGTCATTAATGCTTGCATTTCATAAGGAACTCCGGGTAAAGCAATTAATATTTTTCCCTCTTGCTCAATCCACAAACCGGGAGCCGTTCCATTACGATTTACCAATACTTTTGCTATTTCGGGCACCAAGGCTTGGCGATAGTTAATTTTACTCATAGGAATATGAAGTCTTCCCAACATATCAGAAATAAAATCCAACGTTTCATCGTGCATCACCAAACGAGTATTAAAATAACGACATATCACCTCTTTGGTTATATCGTCTTTGGTTGGACCTAATCCGCCAGTAAGAATTACCACCTCTGTTTCTTGAAAAGCATACTCTATAGATTTCCATATCTGTGCGGCATTATCGCCGATTATAATTGTTTCATCTACTACAAAACCGGCAGCAGAAAGATGCTCTCCCATAAAAGAAGCATTAAAATTAGTTACCTGCCCAATTAAAAGTTCATCGCCTATGTTTATAATTTTCATGTGAATATGTTTTTAGAATTTTTTGAGAAAGAAAAAGAAAATTGATTGTATTAATATTTGGATAAAAAACCATTGATCTTATATCATTCTTATTGCTTGATTGAAATATAGGGATTTTAAATAGTCTATAATTGTTGTTTTATGATGAACATTGAGTTGTAAAGATGAACCATAATGGATTTTATTATTTTGAAATCACAACAAGAAACTTTTTAAGAGGGCAAAAATATAAAAAAGAAAGATGTAGGAGTATAATATTAAGCTAAAAAATTCCGTATTTTTGCCAATCAAATTTTAAAAATGTATTTGATCATTGATATTGGAAATAGTTTTCACAAAGCCGCCGTTTTTTCAGAAATAGGAGAAATGGTTTACCTCGTTAGAGAACCAATTTTAACAAAATCACATTTTGTTTTTCTTTTCGAACAATTTGACATTTCCAATGCCATCCTTGCAACAGTAGGAGTTCCCCTCACAGACATCCTTGGCTATATGCCACAACGTTGCAAAAGTTTGTTATTAACAGCTGAAACAAAAATTCCTATTCAATTGAATTACAATACAATAAATACTTTAGGAGTAGATCGCATAGCCAATGCTGTAGCGGTTAATTCAATGTACCGAGACCAGAACGTACTTTCGGTACAGGTGGGAAGTTGTATTGTATTCGATTTTATCAATTCTTACAATGAATATCTGGGAGGGTCCATTTCACCCGGAATTGAAATGAGATTCAAAGCATTGCATCATTTTACACAAAAGCTTCCCTTAATAGAAAAAGCAGAAATTGACTTTTTAGTGGGTACTACAACCCAAGATTCGATTTTAAGCGGGGTTATGAATGGAGTTCAATATGAAATAGAGGGTATGATTGCCCAGTATGAAAAGCTTTATCATCCTATCAAACTGATAATTACAGGCGGAAATGATCACTATTTGCAAAAGTCAATAAAAAATGCGATATTTGCGGGCTCAAATTTAGTGCTGATCGGATTGTATAAAATACTGAAATTGAATGTTACAAAAGAGTAAAAGTTTTTTCCTTTCGTTTATTTTATTCATGTTGTTGCAGTTGCAAGGCTACACACAAAATGAAATTAGTTCGCCTTACTCAGGCTATGGAGTGGGTTTATTAACCAATAGCACTCCAAACCATTTGGTGGCCATGGGTGGAACGGCTTATGCCATGCAAAATCCACATTACATCAATTTCCGCAATCCCGCCTCTTACTTTGCCTTTGATTCACTTTCGTTCATTGCCGATGCCTCTTTCAGTATTATGTCGGGAAAGTTAAGAACCAATTTGGAAACCCAAAAAGGTTCGTTTGCTCGCCCCAATTACATTGCAATAGGTTTACCCATTACCAAAATATGGCGTACCAGTGTTGGAATTTTACCTTTCAGCGACAAAGGTTATACCATTGTTGATAAGAAAAACGATCCAAATTTTGGAAATATCGTTTATAAGTATGCCGGAGAAGGTGGCCTCATGCAACTTTACTGGGGAAATGCCCTACGCATCTGTAAAGGACTAACCATTGGTCTGAATGCCTCTTATATTTTTGGAACTTTGGCAGATACGCGTTATGTGGAATTTTCCGGCAGTAACTTTTACAATACCCGAATTTCTCAATTTTTTTACGTGGATGGTATTTATCTAACTTTAGGATTGCAATATTTTACCAATATCAAAACGCACCATCGTTTAGGTTTTGGAGCTGTTTATGAAAATAGTGCCTATATATGGACCAAAGAGAACTTACTGATCAGCTATTATGAAAAAGAATATAGCAGTGCTTCGGAGCATGATACCGTATTGAATGTAATAGGCCAAAAAGGGAGGCTTCAGATTCCGCAATCTATAGGAGGGGGCGTTTCTTATTCATACAAAAACAAATTGTTGATAGGGGCGGATGTTACCTGGCAAAATTGGAAAAAATACAAATTGATGGGAGAAACCGATTCTCTTAAGAACGCACTCATTTCATCCGTCGGCTTCCAATACATTCCGGATCCTACTTCCAATAAATTTTTCAAAAATATTGCCCTTCGGGCTGGTTTCAGATATTCGACAGGATATATTCAAATTAGAAATACCCCTATCACTGAATGGGTTGTGTCTTTCGGGTTGGGAATTCCACTTAAAACATTCAATTCCAGGTCTTCTATCAACATCATGTTTGAATACGGCAGAATGGGAACTTTGAAAAACAATTTAATCCAACAAGATAATTTCAAATTCTCTTTAAGTTTTATTTTGCAAGAAAAATGGTATCAAAGAACTAAGTTGGAATAATAAAATTAAAATTTTGCAGTTATAAATAAGTTCAAATACAAATACTAAACTAATTATAATAAATCAAAAAAGTACAGGGAAAAATGAAAAAAATTTTAGTAGTCGCTATCTTATTGTTTTCAGGATCTTTTATGATGGCGCAAAAATGTGGTTTTAAATATGGCAGCAACGAAGCCGATTCAATTAAGTGTTTGGAAGAAATCAGTTCTTTTCGCGTTTTTTATGAACAAAAAAATTATCATGATGCTTTAACTCCATGGAAATATATTATAGACAACTGCCCTTGTTCATGGAACGGTGTGTTTTCTTATGCTCAAACCATGTTTGACCAACTTATTAAAAAAGAAAAAGATTCTGTTAAAAGAGAAGAATATATAGATTTACTTCTTCGTTCTTATGAAGTACGTCATCTATATCATCCTGATAAATATACCGAAGGTAACGGATTGGGATTCAAAGCTTTTAACATCATGCGTTATCGCAATAAAGAATATGAACAAGCTTATAATTGGTTTGTGCAATCTGTTGAATTGGAAAAAGAAAATACACAACCCAGCATATGGGATATTTATTTTAAAACTGCCGAGCTAATGGTAAAAATAAAACAAGATACCACTATCATTATCGAAGCTTATGAAAGAGCCACCGACTATATTGATCTTGCCATTATAGAAGCCTATAAAAATTATGAACAACAACTTCCTAATTTTGAAAATTTGAATGAAGCCTATGAAGCTCAACAAATTAACAAAATAGAATATGATAAAAGATTAAAAAGTTTATCGGCAGATACAACGAGACAAATGAAATTAATTGAAAACTATAAAAAGACTCTTTCCAACATCGAAGGTACTTTTTCACCTTACGCTCCTTGTAACGTATTAGAAGCCGTTTATAGTAAAAAATTAGAAAACAATAGAGAAAATATTCCAGTATTGAAAAAAATGGTTTTAACTTTAAGCAAAGGGAACTGTATCACCACTCCTGTTTTCAAAGAAGCATTGGATATTGTACATAAAGCGGAACCCGGTGCACAAAGTGCTTTCCTCATGGGAAATCTTTCTCTTCGTAATGGGGAAACAGATAAGGCAATCGAATACTTTAATCAGGCAATTAAATTATTTGAAACCAATGAACAAAAAGCGGATGCTTATTACATGTTAGGATTGGCTAATCAATTAAAACAAAACTATTCGGAAGCTCG
>JAVWBZ010000080.1:0-7421 GCA_036649255.1 Bacteroidales bacterium | reverse complement strand
GCATGTTTGTGATAGGTTCCTTGTTTTTTGTGTTTGGATTTGTAACCTGGTTAAATAATATTTTGATTCCGTTTTTAAAAATTTCTTGTGAACTTACCGATTTTCAATCTTCGTTTGTGCCGTTTGCCTTTTATATTTCCTATTTTGTAATGGCCATTCCTTCTTCGTATATTTTGAAGAAGACGGGTTTTGGTAATGGCATGGCGTTGGGTTTGGTGGTCATGGCGCTGGGATCGATTCTCTTTGTTCCAGCAGCCCTGAACCGAAACTATATTCTATTTCTGTTTGGACTTTTCATACAAGGAACTGGTTTGGCGCTGTTGCAAACTGCCTCCAATCCTTATGTTACCATTTTAGGTCCGGTAGAGTCGGCTGCCCGTAGAATAAGCATTATGGGGATTTGTAATAAGATTGCCGGCATGATTGGAATTTTGATTTTGTATTCGGCTATTTTTTCCGGCACCGAAGAGTTGGTCGTTTTTTTTCAGGAAACTACAGACCCGATGTTGAAAGAGGTTTTGCTTCAGCAATTGGCCAACCGGATTATTTTACCTTATGTGGTGATGACGGCGGTGTTGATTGCGTTGGTGATGTTTGTTAAAATGGCAAAACTTCCTGAGATTCACGAAGCCGATGAATCTCGTGAAGAAGTATCTCATTGTTCTATTTTTTCGTATCCATATCTTTGGTTAGGGGTTTTGGCTCTTTTCTTTTATGTGGGGGCCGAAGTGATTTCTATTGATTATTTGGTGCGGTATGGTAGTTATAATGGTCTCCCGTTGTGGATATCCAAGAATTTTGGAGTTTATGCCTTGTTGGCACTTATTGTGGGGTATCTGGTTGGCATTGTCACCGTGCCAAGATTTATTTCACAGCGAAAAGCTTTGATTATTCAGTTGTTATTAGCCATTGTACTGGTTATGGTGGCGTTAACTACTAATGGTTTGGTTTCTATTGTGGCCATCATTTGTTTAAGTTTTGCCCATGCCATTATGTGGCCTGCTATCTGGCCTCTTTCTATTCATCATCTGGGAAAATATACTGAATTGGGTTCTGCCTTTCTCATCATGGCTATTGCTGGCGGCGCTGTTATGCCACTGATATACGGTAAGTTATCGGATTTGTATAATCCTCAATCGGCTTATGCCCTGTTGCTGGTTTCCTATGCTTATATCTTGTTTTTTGCCACTGTTGGCTGTAAAATTGAGAAGATAAAGAGCGGAAAACCGGTTTTATGATATTTTATGGCTACTTTTGGGTTGAAAAGATTATTTTTGTACCTCAATCAAATGAATGATGAATAAAATTCTTATAGTTGATGATGAAGCGCAGCTTCGTACTCTTCTGACGCGGATATTGGAATTGGAAGGATATGAGGTATTTCAGGCTACCGACTGCCAAACTGCCCTCAAACAGTTATCGTTTCATGCACCTGAGGTGGTACTTTGCGACGTTTTTTTGCCGGACGGAAACGGGGTGGATATGGTGATTCAGATCAAAAAACTATTTCCTCACTGCGAAGTCATCTTGCTAACGGCTCACGGTAACATTGAGGATGGGGTACAGGCCATTAAGAACGGGGCATTTGACTATATTACCAAAGGAAATGACAATAATAAAATTATTCCACTCCTAAGTTGTGCGGTGGAAAAGGCCAAACTCAATATACGGTGTGAGTTGCTGGAAAATAAAATATCGAAGAAGTATTCATTTGACTCGATATTGGGTGAGTCGAAAGCCATTAAACAAGCGATTGCCCTGGCTCAAAAAGTTTCTCTGACGGATGTTCCCGTGCTTCTTACCGGAGAAACAGGAACAGGGAAAGAGGTTTTTGCACAAGCTATCCATTATCACAGTTCGCGTTCTAAGCAAAATTTTGTGGCGGTGAACTGTTCGGCTTTCAGTAAAGAGTTGCTTGAAAGTGAAATGTTTGGATACAAAGCAGGAGCCTTTACGGGAGCGACCAAAGATAAACGAGGCCTTTTTGAGGAAGCTCATAATGGAACTTTATTTCTGGACGAAGTGGGAGACATTGCCATTGAATTACAAGCCAAATTATTGAGAGTATTGGAGATGAGTGAGTTTATTAGAATAGGTGATACCAAACCTACCAGAGTCAATGTTCGGATCATTGCCGCTACCAATCGTGATTTGGAGAAAGAGATTGCTGACGGTCATTTCAGAGCCGATTTATTTTATAGACTTTCCGTTTTTCAAATAAAATTGCCTCCTTTGCGCGAACGACAAGACGATGTTAAGTTGCTGACAGATTATTTTGTGCATGATTTTGCCAGAAAATTGAAACTTACGATACAGAGGGTCACTCCCGAATATAAGAAAGTACTGGTTCGACAGGTTTGGAAAGGGAATATCAGAGAATTGCGCAATGTTATTGAACGCAGTTTAATTGTATGTGATGGGAAGATATTGAATGTGTGCGATTTGCCTTTTGATATGCAAAATGAAAATTGTGATCAGGAAGATGCTGCCTTGTTATTCGATTTGTCGACGGTAGAACGTCGCCACATAAGCAGAGTATTGGAATACACGAATGGTAATAAAACCGAAGCAGCCCGTTTGCTTAAAATCGGTCTTACCACCCTGTATCGCAAATTGGAAGAGTATGAAATATGATGATTCAATGACTGAAATAGGGAATATTTGTTTTTGATAACCGGATTTAAGCTGAAAGATAAGGAAGAATTTTTATTGATATGTTAATTTTTTTGTTCTTTTACAAAAACGGACAACTCTTTCCAAAATGGAAAAAACTTGCCAAAATGAAAAGGTGGTTTTGAGATCTCAAAACCACCTTTTCATTTTGATGATCTAAGAATCAATTATTTAATTATATTTGACCGATTTGGCATAGGTATTGGTATGAAATATAAAAACTCGGTAAAAAATGATGAACATGGTATGATGATGAGTTTCGGGGCATGAAAATATTGCGACGTCATTTTGGAAGGGAGGTGGGATATAAATTATATAGAAGAAAGGAGCATAAAAAATGTACACATTACTGTTTATCTTGGGGATTATCATGTTTGGTTACTTGGTATATGTATTGTTGAAACCTGAAAAATTTTAACTTAAAAGAATATGAATACTGAATTATTAGGTGTTGTATTGCAGATCGTAATTGCGGTGGGATTGAGTTATCCTCTTGGAAAATACATCGCCAAGGTTTATCAGGGAGAAAAACATTGGTCGGATTTCTTTTTACCGATAGAACGATTGTTTTATAGATTTGGGGGCATAAATTCCAGCGAGGAGATGAATTGGAGGAAATTTCTTAAAACGTTGCTCATTTTGAATGGAGTATGGTTTTTATGGGGAATGCCGTTATTGTTGTTACAAGGGATCTTGCCACTCAATCCGGATGGTAATCAAGGACAATCGTTGGATCTTGCCTTCAACACCTGCATCAGCTTTTTGGTAAATTGCAATCTGCAGCATTACAGTGGCGAGAGCGGATTGACCTATTTTACGCAATTGTTTGTGATTATGCTTTTTCAATTTATTACGGCTGCAACCGGTATGGCCGCCATGGCAGGAATTATGAAGGCATTGCAAGCCAAAACATCACAAACAATAGGTAATTTCTGGTTTTTCTTTGTGCGTAGCTGTACCCGTATTTTGTTTCCACTGTCGCTCATAGTGGGATTTATTTTGATTGTGCAGGGCACTCCGATGGGATTTGAAGGGAAAATGAAATTGACCACATTGGAAGGTGAAACGCAGTATATAGCGCAAGGACCTGCTGCTGCCATTGTTTCGATTAAACAATTGGGCAGTAATGGAGGCGGTTACTTTGGTGCCAATTCGGCACATCCGTTGGAAAATCCGACTTACTTTACCAATATAGTAGAATGTTGCTCTATTTTGCTGATTCCGATGGCTTTTGTGTTTGCTTTCGGCTTTTATCTGAAACGGCGTAAACTGGCCCTATCTATTTTCGGAGTTATGTTGTTTGCCTTTTTAACAGGAAGTGGAATTCATTATATGGAAGAGGTGAAGGGAAATCCACGCATTGATAAAATGGGAATTGTGCAGCCTAATGGAGCTATGGAAGGAAAAGAGGTACGGTTTGGAGCGGCTGCTACAGCCCTGTGGGGAGCCTCTACCACGGCAACTTCCAATGGTTCTGTGAATGGGATGAACGACTCTGCCATGCCGCTGTCGGGTATGATTGAAATGCTGAATATGCAAATTAATACCTGGTTTGGCGGTGTAGGAGTTGGTTTGATGAACTATTTTTCCTTTATTATTATCACGGTGTTTATCAGTGGTTTAATGGTAGGTCGAACACCCGAATTGTTGGGTAAAAAAATTGAAGCACGTGAAATGAAAATTGCCACTATTGTGGCCTTGCTGCACCCGTTTCTGATTCTTACAGGCACGGCACTTGCGAGTTATTTGTATGTACATCATCCCTGCTTTGTTTCTGCGGAGGGCGGCTGGCTTAATAACAGCGGATTTCACGGATTGAGTGAGATGTTTTACGAGTTTACGTCGGCATCGGCCAACAATGGTTCTGGATTTGAAGGATTGCATGATTCTACCTTGTTTTGGAATCTTTCGACGGCCTTTGTGTTGATTATCAGTAGATTTGTTCCTATTATGGGTCAGGTTGCCATGGCCGGCCTGCTGGCTGAAAAGAAATTTATTCCCGAAGGTGCCGGTACTTTAAAAACTGATACGTTCACTTTTGGGGTGGTGACGTTTGCCGTTATCTTTGTGATTGCAGCATTGTCGTTTTTCCCAGTTCATGCTTTGAGTACGATTGCAGAATATTTAAGTTTATAAAGTGATAAATGTTATGAAGAAAAATAATATATCAACCAGTTTATTTAGGAAGGAACAGGTAGGGGAGAGTGTCAGACAGGCGTTTGTAAAACTGAATCCGCGTTTGATGATAAAAAATCCGATCCTATTTACCGTAGAGGTAGCAACAAGCATCATGTTATTGGTATCGTTTTATTCTTTGTTTGATTCGTTACAAGGTTCTTTTGGTTACAATTTGATGATTTTTCTGGTACTGTTTATCACGTTGTTGTTTGCCAATTTTGCCGAGGCCATCGCCGAAGCAAGAGGCAAGGCACAAGCCGATTCTCTGCGAAAAACACGCGAGGATACTCCTGCCAAGATGTTGAAAAACGGTGAAATTATCAATATTAACAGTTCACAGCTCAGAAAAGGAGATGTTTTTGTTTGCGAAGAAGGGGATGTAATACCTTCAGACGGAGAAATTATAGAAGGATTGGCTTCTATTGACGAGAGTGCCATTACCGGCGAAAGTGCCCCGGTGATTCGTGAAGCCGGTGGTGATAAAAACTCGGTAACCGGCGGTACCAAAATTCTTTCCGATCGCATCGTGGTGCAAGTGACGACCCAACCCGGAGAAAGCTTTTTAGATAAGATGATCACGCTGGTGGAAGGAGCTTCGCGAAAGAAAACTCCTAACGAAATTGCCCTGACCATTCTGTTGGCGGGATTTACGTTGGTCTTCCTTATCGTATGCATAACGCTGAAGCCTTTGGCCGATTATAGCGGAACTACATTGACCATTGCTTCTCTTATTTCTTTATTTATTTGTCTGATTCCCACTGCTATAGGAGGATTGCTGTCGGCGATTGGCATTGCGGGGATGGACAGAGCTTTACGTGCCAATGTTATCACCAAATCGGGAAAGGCAGTGGAAACGGCAGGTGATGTGGATACATTGCTGCTTGACAAGACCGGTACCATTACCATAGGAAATCGTAAAGCTACCAATTTATGGTCGATTGAGGGTAAAACTGATGACAGGGAATTTATCAGACTTGCCGCCATTGCTTCTATTGCAGATGAAACCCCGGAGGGGAAGTCGGTGGTTGAATTGGCAAAGATGCAAGGACTCAAAATTGAATATTTAAATATGAACGGTAGTAGAATGATCAAATTCAGCGCCGAAACCAAATATTCGGGAATTGATTTGCAAGATGGAACTCAAATACGCAAGGGAGCCTTCGATACCATGAGAAATTTAAGCGAAAAAGCTGGTTATGAATTTCCGAAGTATATTGAAACGTTGATAACGGACATTACGAGTAACGGTGGAACTCCTTTGGTGGTTTGCGTCAACAGTAAAACAGCCGGGGTAATAGAGTTACAAGATATCATCAAACCTGGTATACAAGAACGGTTTGAACGATTGAGAAAAATGGGTGTTAAAACGGTGATGGTTACCGGTGATAATCCTTTGACGGCCCAATATATTGCACAAAAAGCAGGGGTTGATGATTTTATTGCCGAGGCAAAACCGGAAGACAAAATGGAATACATTAAAAAAGAACAGGATGCGGGCAAATTGGTGGCTATGATGGGAGATGGAACCAACGATGCTCCAGCTTTGGCACAAGCCAATGTGGGGGTTGCCATGAACAGTGGTACGCAAGCTGCCAAGGAGGCCGGTAATATGGTTGATTTGGACAATGACCCTACCAAATTGATTGAAATTGTGGAAATAGGTAAACAATTATTAATGACACGCGGTACCTTGACCACCTTTTCCATTGCCAATGATGTGGCTAAATATTTTGCCATTGTTCCAGCTCTGTTTATGGTTACCATTCCTGAGTTGGCAGCATTGAATATTATGCATTTGCATTCTCCGGAAAGTGCTATTCTTTCTGCTATTATTTTCAATGCTATGATCATTCCTCTTTTAATTCCTTTGGCATTAAAAGGAGTGAAATATAAACCTTTGGGAGCATCGGCATTGTTGCGTCGCAATCTTTTAATATATGGCTTGGGAGGATTGGTTGCGCCGTTTGTAGGGATCAAAATCATTGATATGTTGATCGGATTATTTGTTTAATTTAACATGAAAATAAAATGAAAACTATTTGGAAATCAATTAAAATGACCGTTATTATTTCTCTTTTTTTAGGACTTTTTTATGTGGCGGTATTATGGGTATTTGCGCAATGTACAACTCCTGACAAGGGAAATGTAGAAGTGGTTACCATTAATGGGCAAATAGTAGGAGCTGCCAATGTAGGACAAAAATTTACTCAAGATATCTATTTCTGGGGACGTCCTTCTTGTGCCGGTAATGGTTACAACGGAACCGATTCGCATGGTAGTAATAAAGGACCTACCGATTCTGTTTATTTGAATGAAGTGGAAACCCGCATTGACACTTTTTTGATGCATCATCCTTATCTGCAACGCAATGAAGTGCCTGCTGAAATGATAACGGCAAGCGGCTCGGGATTAGATCCTGATATTACCCCTGTATGTGCTTATGTACAAGTAAAACGGGTGGCAGCCGCACGTGGTATGAGCGAAAATCAAGTGCAGGCTATTGTAGATGAACATATTCAAAAACCCTTTTTGGGACTGTTTGGTCCTTATAAGATTAATGTTTTGAAATT
>JAVWBZ010000079.1:0-7500 GCA_036649255.1 Bacteroidales bacterium | reverse complement strand
CCATGTGCATTGATGTAGAGTCTGTCCTCGTGATGGTTGTAGTGCGCTTCTTCCAACGCCGATTTGATGGCATTGGCCGCACAGCTGCCATCAGGTTTTGGAGCAGTGTAGTGATAAGCATCACAAGTGTTACCATAGCCACATATTTCTGCATATATTTTGGCATTTCGTGCTTTTGCATGTTCATATTCTTCCAAAATCAAGATTCCGGCTCCTTCGCCTATGACGAATCCCTGACGTCTTTTATCAAACGGAATGGAAGCCTGGAGAGGATCTAAACTACGAGATAACGCTTTGCAATTGGTAAACCCACCAATTGCAAGAGGTTCAACGGCGGCTTCCGCACCACCAGTAATGATGGCATCCGCATAACCATGTTTGATGGCACGGTAGGCCTCTCCTATGGAGTGGGTTCCCGTGGCACAAGCTGTTACAATAGGCAAACAGGGGCCTTCGGCTTTGTGAGCAATGGCTACGTTGCCAGCGGCAATATTGGAGATCATCATGGGAATAAAAAGCGGAGAAACCCATTGCGCCCCCTCTTCGAGCAATTTTTTACTTTCAGCATGGAAAGTATTAATTCCTCCCACTCCGGATCCTATATAAACGCCCAAGCGGCTTGGTTCTATTTCCAATTTACTGTCGTCCATCGCTTGTTTGGCTGCTGCTAAAGCATAATGGCTATATTTATCCATACGACGGGCCGTTCCATTTTCTATTCCATAATCTTTCGGATCAAAATCTTTTACTTCGGCAGCTAATTTTACTAATAAATCATCTGCCAGAAACGACTTGATAGTTCCGATTCCACAAACGCCATTTTTTAAATTTTTCCAGAAAGTTTCTACATTATTTCCAATAGGTGAAATAACGCCCATTCCGGTAATTACAACTCTTTTCATTAGTATAATGTTTTTGGTTTGTTCTAAAATTAATTACAATAGTTTTGTTAGTCTAATGTGACTAACAAAACCATTTTTTACAAAGTAATGCGGAGGCTTGCTCTATCATTTCTATGACAATTTCTTTGGCCGGTTGAACTTTGGTAACCAAGCCGGCACATTGTCCCGACATAAAGCAACCCATTTTTTCGTCTCCTTCGACTGCTGCTTTTCTCAAGGCTCCAGAGCCAAATTGCATTACTTCGTCGCTTGACACGGTAGCATCTTGTTCCATGGCTGCAAATTGTTTTGAAAACTGATTTTTCAAGGATCTAACGGGATGTCCCAGTGTTTTTCCCGTCACGGTAGTATCGGTATCTCTGGCCGATATAATTTTTTTCTTATAATTTTCATGAATATGACACTCTTCTGCGGTTAGGAAACGCGTTCCGCATTGAACGGCTTCTGCGCCAAGCATGAAAGCGGCAGCCATTCCTCTTCCGTCGGCAATACCTCCGGCTCCTATAACAGGAATAGATACGGCATCACATACTTGCGGTAAAAGGGCAAAGGTATTCATTTCTCCGATATGTCCTCCTGATTCGCCACCTTCAGCGATAACGGCACATGCTCCAAGACGTTCAATACGTTGGGCTATAGCGGTTGAGGCTACCACCGGAATTACTTTCACACCAGCTTCTAACCAAGCGGGCATGTATTTGGAAGGCATTCCGGCACCGGTTGTTACGATCGGAACGTGTTCTTCTACCACTACTTTCGCCACTTCATCTGCAAAGGGGCTCATTAACATAATGTTGACTCCAAAAGGTTTGGATGTCATTGATTTACATTTTTTTATTTCTTCACGAAGATATTCTGCATTGGCATTCATAGCAGAAATAATTCCAAGCCCGCCTGCATTGGATACAGCGGCAGCTAAATTAGCATCCGAAACCCATGCCATTCCTCCTTGAAAAATAGGATATTCGATACCTAATAATTCTGTAATTCTGGTTTTAATCATATTTTTTCTTTTTATCTTTTGACCATATTAATACGCACGCACCTGTAGTAAATCCTGCGCCAAATGCACTAAAAACTAATAAATCGCCGTTATTAAGCTTATTGCTTCTGCTCATTTCATCTAATAGAATAGGAATGCTGGCTGATGAAGTATTACCGTAATACTCTATGTTATGAGGAAATTTATCCTCTTGTTGATTCAAATTCTGTCTGATTGTTTCAATAATTCTAATATTGGCTTGATGTAATAAATAAAAATCTACTTCATCCGCTTTAATATTGGCTTTATTTAAGACCGTTTTAATATCTGACAAAGAAGCAGATACAGCTAATTTGTAAACATCCTTTCCATTCATTACCAATGGAGCGCCTTCCTCTTTTTTATTTACATAGGGATTATATTCCAATTTTCTTTGGTAATATAGCGGTTCCAATTTACTTGAAGTGGAAAGGTGCATGGATTTTAAGGAATCTCCTTCGGCAGTCAACACTACGGCTGCGGCTCCGTCGCCAAAAAGGATACTGGTATTTCTTTCTGTCCAGTCAACAATTCTGGAGGGTTCTTCCGCACATACAATCAGGATGTTTTTGGCACGACCGGTAGCCAAATAAGCTTCGGCCATATCCAACGCATAAATAAACCCTGAGCAAGCTCCATTTAGGTCGATACAAGGACAAGTAGCTTCTATTTCGCCTTGAATAATACAGCTTAGGGCAGGTGTAACATAGTTATTTACGACATTAGAACAGAACAAAAAGTCAATGTCTTTAGCCTCCATTCCTGCATCAAGAATAGCTTGTTTGGCAGATTTGACTGCTAAATCGATAAGCGATTCCGTTGATAAAATTCTTCTTTGTGCAATTCCCGTACGTGCACGAATCCAATCATCACTCGTATCTAAAAATTGAGCGAGCATGTCATTCGTGACAGATAAAGAAGGTAATGCACTTCCTGTACCAATAATTTTCATATATAATCAGTTTGGTTTTTCAAAATCGAAGTGCAAAGTAACAACAGTTTACCAAAAGGTGATTGTTAAATGGGATATGGGGGGAATGACAGGGACAAAAAAGCAAAAAGTGGGGCGAAATTTTCAAATTTGGGGAGAAATTTGGGTGATTTTTTTGTTTAATAGGGGCGAAAAATTAAAAAAGGGACCAAAATCCCTTTTTTAATTTTATCTTCCTCTTACTTTTCAATCCTTTTTGCAATAATATATTTATTTCGGTCACTGGAAGAGCGTGCAATCATCTCTCCGAGAAATCCGGCTAAGAAAAGTTGCAGTCCAAAAACCATTGCCAATAAAGCTATAAAAAATAACGGTTGCTCCGTAACTTGACGAAAATTTTCAACATGGTTACTCAGATTCACTAATTTTTCTATGATAAGCCATACTGTGATAATACCACCTAGCAAGAAAGAAATGGTTCCTCCTAAACCGAAGAAATGCATAGGCCTTTTCCCGAATTTTGAGACAAAAGTAATGGTAATTAAATCAAGAAAGCCATTGATAAATCGGTTCCAACCGAATTTGGTGACTCCATATTTTCGTTTTTGATGATGCACCACTTTTTCCCCAATTTTGGTAAAACCTGCCCATTTGGCTATTACCGGAATGTATCGGTGCATTTCCCCGTAAACTTCAATGGATTTTATAACATCATATTTATAGGCTTTTAACCCGCAATTGAAATCATGCAATTCAATTTTTGATATTTTACGATTTGTCCAATTGAAAAATTTAGAGGGGATGTTTTTAGCAAATTTTGAATCATATCTTTTTCTTTTCCAACCTGATACAATGTCAAAATCATCTTCTATAATCATTTTATAAAGTTCCGGAATTTCATCGGGACTATCTTGCAAGTCAGCATCCATGGTAATAACAACATCGCCTTCCGCCGCTTCAAAACCTACATTAAGTGCTGCCGATTTTCCGTAATTCCTTCTAAATTTAATTCCTCTAAAACAGCTGTTTTTTTGATGAAGTTCTTCAATTATTTTCCATGAATAATCTGTTGAACCGTCATCAATCATGATCACCTCATAAGTAAATGAGTTTGCATTCATGACTCGCTCAATCCAAGCCGCCAATTCAGGTAATGATTCTTCCTCATTGAGCAAGGGTACTATAACACTGATATTCATATCTTTATTTTTTAATTTTCTCTATTTTCTTCTTTATTTTTGTCTTTTTCTTCTTCTGATAGCTCTTTCACCACTCTTTTACACAAATAAAGCGCCACAAAAATAGTAAAAAATAACCCATATAACAACACTGATAATGAATACATTAACGCAAGTGGAAAAGCATTGCTATAATGTGGAATATCGGCTTGATCTCTATCATATTTCCATTGGATCGGATTTAGCAGTTGCATATTCGTTTTGGAATTGAGCATAATATTGTTGAGTAACCGAACACAATCGTCTTCGATTTGAATATTGGACACCAAGTTATGTTCAACGTTCATCAAAGTTTTTTGTGCATACGCTGAAAAGTTATCGTATTTAAAATCAACACTGTCTATCAATTTGCTTTTTTGGATACGTTCCCCAAAAGCAGTTAAAATAATTTGCAGTTGAACCTTGATGACAGAATCGCAGGGGGTGGCCAAACGACTCTCCTTGAGCATCCGCTCACCCTCTTTTTTTACAAGGTTATTGGTTTCTGTCACGTATTGTGTAAGATCGGCTTCTTCTACGGTTGTTTTGAGGAGTAATTCACGATATTGATCTTGATGGCGTTGGTTTACTTTTGCCAATCCGTCTTTTTCAATCCATGTATAATAAACCATCAAATAGACAAAAATCAAGATAAAAGCAACCAAGGTGATTAAAACGCCTGTTTCGTAAGCTTTTGGGAACCTGATATATCCGCCTAACACCTCATTCCTAAATTCTTTAACACCTAAATAGATAAAGAAAATAAAAAGGAGAATGGAAATAAGGTCAAAAACAGGACTTGCGCCGTAATCAATGTTACGGGCATACATTTTGACCATTTCTAAAACGGAAAGAGCAACTCCAAGCAGAGTTCCCCATTTGAGCACAATAAGTAGCAATTTTTTTTTCATAAAAGGAGATATGATTTTTATACAAGATTAGCAAATCCCATAAATGCCATTGCCAGAATTCCGGCCGTGATAAGCGCAATAGGAACGCCTTTCATGCCTTTTGGTATCGAGACCAGTTCAAGTTGTTCTCTGATTCCTGCAAAAATAATAATGGCCAGTGCAAAACCCATAGCTGATGAAATGGCATAAACGATACTTTGCATCAAAGTAAAATCTTTTTGAGTTACCAGAATGGCAATACCCAATACAGCACAGTTTGTGGTAATCAGAGGAAGGAAAATACCCAATGCCTGATACAAAGAGGGACTCACTTTTTTAAGCATAATTTCAACCATTTGTACCAAGGCTGCAATGATCAAAATAAAGCAGATGGTTTGCAAAAATTGCAGGTTAAGTGGAATTAAAACATAATTTTGAATCAATGTAGTGGCAATGGTAGCAATGGTGATCACAAAAAGGACAGCTGTTCCCATTCCAAATGCCGTTTCTATTTTTCCGGATACACCCAAAAACGGGCAAATTCCAAGGAACTGAGCCAAAATAATATTATTGACTAATACAGCTCCGATAATCATTAATATGTATTCCATATTTTTTTAGTTAAGAATATTAAGTAATGAGAAATTAAGAGTGGTGAGGAGTAAGTTTCTTAGACTGTATATATTTTACAATTGCAATGACAAATCCCATGACAATGAAAGCGCCTGGAGCAAGAACAAAGATCAGGATTCCATCGCCTGCAATAAATTTATGCCCGAAGATAGAACCACTTCCCAAGATTTCTCGAATGGAACCTATAATAAAAAGCGCTAAGGTAAATCCGAGTCCCATCCCTGCTCCATCCAACATGGAATCGAAAACGCTATTTTTACTGGCAAATGCTTCCGCACGTCCCAATACAATACAATTCACTACGATTAATGGAATAAAAAGCCCCAAGCTGGAAGCTAAAGCCGGTACAAATCCTTGAATAAGAAGATCTACAATGGAGACAAACGTAGCAATAATGATAATAAAAGCGGGAATACGAACTTTACCGGGAATGATATTTTTTAATAAAGAAATAATGGAATTTGACATAATCAGTACAAAAGTTGTAGCCAATCCCATGCCTAAAGCATTGAAAGAAGAAGTGGTTACAGCAAGTGAAGGACATGTTCCCAATACCAATACTAAGGTTGGGTTTTCTTTGAACAAGCCTTTGGTAAGAATATTAAGTTTACTCATGGTGTTCCTCCTTTATTTTATTATATGCTTTATAAGCCCTATCAACAGCATCGCAAAAAGCTCTGGATGAAATAGTAGCTGCTGTAATGGCATCTACTTCTCCTCCGTCTTTTTTCACTTTTAAGGTGTAATTTGCAGGATTTTTACCCATAAATTGTGCAGCAAAATCACTTTTTTTCTTATTGATTTTATCGCCTAATCCAGGAGTTTCATTGGCTTTCAGAACTTCTGTTCCCAAAATGTTCCCTTCGGCATCAAACCCTACCATAATATCAAATCGGCCGCTAAAGGCGATATCGGTATAAGTTTGCACCGCTGCCCCAAATAATGTTGAACCTTGATAAGCCATATTCACAATGACAGAATCTTTTCCGGCTTCCATTTCACATTTATATTCTGTAATTTTTCCTTTAAAATTGGGTAAAACTTGTTGCATGGCATCATTCTTCTTTTGAGACTGTGCCTTGTCAATAGGGCTTTTGGTTACCGAATAAACGGTGGCCAAACTTATTCCCGCAATACACGAAATAAGAGTAAGGGTAATAACCAATTGCCATAAAGTTGATTCTTTTTTTGCCATAATATTGATGATTCAAAATTCTTTCATACGTTGTTATTATTTTGCAAATCTTCTCGGTTTAAAACCTTTATTGATAAGGGGTACTAAAGCATTCATAATTAAAATGGCAAAAGAAACACCTTCGGGATAGGCTCCAAAAACACGAATGATAATGGTTAGAATACCGCAACCTATACCAAAAATAATCATGCCCAACGGCGATACGGGAGAGGTAACCATATCGGTTGCCATGAAACAGGCTCCCAACATCAAACCTCCTGTAAGTAAATGAAAAAATGGATTTACATATAAAGTAGTATCCACCAAGTAGAGTATACCTGAAAAGACAAAAGCTGTAAGAAGGAAAGAGATCGGAATATGCCATGTAATTACTTTACGTAAAAGGAGAAAAATAGCTCCGATTAAAATGGCAATGACTGATACTTCTCCGAAACTGCCACCCATTTGGCCTATCAACATTTGAACATAAGTGGGCATATCGGCTGAAGTCATGATGGAATCAACTGGTTGCCCCGCTTTAATACCTTCTTTTAAAATTCCAAGTGGTGTGGGACCTGTAATTACGTCGGCATTGACATTCCATATAGGAGTTGCTTTTGGCCAGGAAGTCATTTGAGCAGGAAAGGAAACCAACAGGAAAACCCGTCCCACCAGAGCCGGATTAAAAGGATTATTTCCCAAACCGCCAAAGGCCATTTTGGCCACTCCAAT
>JAVWBZ010000078.1:0-7683 GCA_036649255.1 Bacteroidales bacterium | reverse complement strand
TAGCTGCTATCACAACAGCTATGATGATAGATTTATAACCCTCGTGATGTATTCTCATGAAAATAACCTATTTTTTTACGTATGTAATATAAGTATTGATAGGAACATTATTTTCACTGGATGTTGTGATAAAACGTCTTGGATACTTATCGTCGTTTAAATAGTCCTGATATTGATAGTTTTTTGTAACACTCCGGCTAATAAATCCGCTGGTTCTCGTAATGGAGACTTCTTTGGTTTTATTATTCACCGAATATCCGGCCAAATCACGATAAGAATAGGGAAGTCCGAAAAAAGGATTATAACTTTCAAGATCATAAGTTAGCGTTGTAGTAATAATCTGATTTACATCTGGATACTCTTCTTTAATCAAGGTAATATTGTCTCCTGTATAGGTAATCACCTTATTACATTTCAGCACTAAATTTTTTGCATTATTTTCAGTAGCCACCTTTTCTATTTTTTCAACATCACCCATAAAAGAGTGATAGAGATCCGATTTTTGGATAAATTCAATATCTTCAAAAAACTGTTTATCATACACTTCTTTAATCGTACTGATTTTTTGAAGTTTTTCATCTTCCCGGGTAAACGTTACTTCCAAACGAACAGCACCATTAATTGTGTAAGTTATTTTATCCACCAAGCGATCGGTGTAAGTCATATCCATTGCTTCGGTATAATTCGTTCCTTTATGAACAATCTTACTTACGGTTTGATCTTTATTATATTCAAAAGTATAGTAAGTAGTATCTTTCAAATCTATTCTGCTGAGCTGCTTTTTGGTATAACTGTAAACCTCATCTGCCGCTCCAACATCGCTTCTGTACCAAATTTTACTGATTCTGCATTTGGGATCATAGATTTCATCATCCGGCTTGCAAGAAGTTAAAAAATTGGCTGCAAGTGCAATAAGAACTGAAAATAGAAATATTTTTTTCATAAAAATATAATTTTGCAATGGTTAATAGTAAGACTTCACTTTATAAAATAGCTTGCAAAAATACAAAAATAGTTTTTAAAAAATGAAAAGCGTATTATATTTTTCATATTTCAACATGAAAAATATCAAAATTAAATTGGCCCTACAAAATGTATTGAGTAATAAAAATATGTATTTTTGCTGGCTATTTTTTGATAAATTCAATTATAAAACATGAGGAAATCATTCAGCTATAAATACGATTTTTTGATTCATTATTTTTCCGAACACAATCCTAATGCCACTTCTGAATTAGTATTCAAAAATGCTTATCAACTTATGCTTGCAGTGGTGTTGTCGGCACAATGTACCGACAAGCGAGTCAATTTGATTACCCCTGCACTTTTTGAAAAATACCCAACTCCGGAAGCCTTGTCAAAAGCCTCCGTTGAAGAAATTTTCGAAATGATTAAATCGGTTTCATATCCTAATAACAAAGCAAAGCATTTGAGTGGTTTATCGAAAATGTTGGTTCAAGATTTCAATGGAATAGTACCTAATGAAATGGATGAATTGCAAAAATTGCCGGGAATTGGACGAAAAAGTGCCAATGTAATTCTCTCGGTCATATTCGACAAGCCCGCAATGGCAGTTGATACCCACGTTTTTCGTGTTTCCAATCGCTTGGGTATTGTGAAAAATGCAACAACCCCTTTGGAAGTTGAAAAGCAATTGGTTACACACTTTCCCCGCGAACTTTTATCGGTAGCTCACCATTGGCTAATTCTTCATGGACGTTACGTTTGTTTGGCAAGGAAACCGAAATGCGAAGAATGCGGCCTTTGCGAAATTTGTGATTATGAGCAAGATAAAAAAAATAAATAATACAAATCTTAATAGATCACTTTATAATATTACTTGAAAAATGAATGACTTACCAGTAGGAACCCGAATTGACCACCCGAAATATGGGGAAGGAATTATTAGCCGAAATGATGCTCTTACTTATAAAGCTATTTTTGTAAGAGGCGGAGAAATTGAATTTTCAAAAATGAATGTACAGTTTGAGGTATTGGAAGAAAACGAAATAGAGGACGAATTTAAACCCAAATTGAATATAAAAGAGTTTGAAAAAGTGTTGAAATATATCCTTGATCAATACAATGGCATTGAAAATAAAGTAGAATTAGGTAAAAAATGGGAAAATGGTGTCATGTTGTTACAGCCTGGCAATCGTGATCTTAAACCCAAAGAAATGCCAATAGGTACCTTTTTCCATAAAATGATCATGATGCGCGACCGGCTAAGAGTTTTGGAACAAAATATCAATAGTCACCCGATTCTCACAGATGAAGAAAAAGTAAATCTTCAGCAATACATTTCCAGAATATATGGTAGCATGACCAGTTTCAATATCTTATTTGATGACAAAGAAGATTATTTTGTAGGAAACAAAGTATAAGGTAGTTTACAAAATAATAATATTTTTCAATGAAATTTGATTATTTATTTTCAATTTTTGTTGTATATTTGTCCCCGTTTATTAAGAAACTTAAAACAATTATAAATAAGTAAATTATGGTAGAAAAAATTACTAACAGCCAACAGGCTATGGACATGGAAGGCAAGTACGGTGCACATAACTATCACCCACTTGGTGTTGTATTAGCAAAAGGACAAGGTGTTTATATGTGGGATGTGGAGGGAAAGAAATATTTCGATTTTCTATCTGCATACTCAGCTGTTAACCAGGGGCATTGCCATCCTAAAATTGTGAAAGCAATGGTAGATCAAGCACACACCTTAACGTTAACCTCAAGAGCTTTTTATAACGATTGCCTAGGCCCTTACGAAAAATATATAACCGAAACATTCGGTTACGACAAAGTGTTACCAATGAACTCCGGTGCCGAAGCTGATGAAACAGCTTTGAAGCTTTGCCGTAGATGGGGATATGAAAAGAAAGGCTTACCCGAAAATCAAGCTAAAATTATTGTATGTGACGGGAATTTCCACGGCAGAACCATCACCATCATCTCTATGTCAACCGATCCCGATTCTTATGCCGGTTTTGGTCCGTTTACACCAGGTTTTATCAAAGTTCCCTATAATGATATTACTGCTTTGAAAGAAGCATTAGAAGATCCCAATGTAGCCGGTTTTATTGTAGAACCGATACAAGGTGAAGCCGGTGTTTATGTTCCGGAAGACGGTTATTTGAAAAAAGCGTATGATTTATGTAAAGCTAAAAATGTTCTTTTTATTGCGGATGAAGTACAGACAGGGATTGCCCGTACCGGTAAAATGTTGGCTTGTGACCACGAAGGTGTAAGACCCGACATCCTTATTTTGGGTAAAGCCTTATCCGGTGGTACCATGCCAGTTTCAGCCGTTTTAGCCGATGATGAAATCATGCTTTGCATTAAACCGGGTGAACACGGATCTACTTTCGGAGGAAATCCTATTGCTTGTAAAGTAGCCATTGCAGCCTTAGAAGTAGTAAAAGAAGAAAAGTTAGCCGAAAGAGCAGAATATCTCGGTAAAATTTTCCGCGACGAAATGAGCACCGTAAAAAGCGAAATGATTGAATTGGTTAGAGGAAAAGGCTTATTAAATGCAATTATTATTCGTCCAAAAAATGGAAAAGAAGCTTGGGATATATGTTTGAAAATGAAAGAATTAGGCGTTTTAGCAAAACCCACTCACCAACATATTATTCGTTTTGCTCCTCCATTGGTAATCACAGAAACCGAATTAAGAGAAGCAATCGAATTAATTAAAAAAGCCATTCTATCTTTTGAATAATAGTTTATTCATTGTACTTCTATACGGGTAAGTCAAACGATTTATCCGTATTTTTTATTTTCTATAGATGATAACGTTGGTACTCAGATTCAACATTTTAAGAGTCATAAAATTTGCATGAAACTTCGGTTAAAATATTTTATAAAAACTAAAAAATACAAACTTATACATTGGCAAAAAAGGCATCAGAGATCCTTTTCACCATTTGAAAATAATCTTTTTTAACACTATAATATTCTGTAAAATACAAAATAAAGTGAACAATTCACAGCTTGGGGTTGTATAAAACACACTTAACGTTATGTCGTAATGAACTTTTTTGGAATTTGCCCCTGATGGAAGACCGACAGTTATCTCTCATTTCTATTAACGAAGGATTTAAATGACGAAATGATCAAAATTCAGGAATAAAGATGTATTTTAAATGAGAAAGAAGCTATAAAACAATAATCATCCATCGTAATTTCTCAACATCATGATATATAAAAGTTAAAAAAATACATATATATGTTAAAAAAAAATGTTTTTTTAATAGTCTTTGCTTTTTTATTGACTTATGTGCTTTCTGCACAACAAATCACAACCCGACAATTTGCGGTAAGGGATACACAAAAGTTATATATGGATCTTTATCAACCTGAAAAAGAGGGAATTCATCCTTGTATTGTATATGTATTCGGAGGTGGTTTTATAAATGGAACCCGTAACAAACCATCACAAGTTGAATATTTCAAGCAATTAAGCAATTTAGGATATGTCGTAGCAGCCATAGATTATCGTTTAGGATTGAAAGGTGTTCATAAAATGGGTGTCGGATCAACACGTCTATTGGAGAAAGCTATTAATATGGCCGTTGAAGATTATTATGCTGCCATACGATATCTTTACGATCATGCCAAACAGTTGCAATTAGATCCCCATTTAATCATAGGATGCGGCAGTAGTGCAGGAGCCATCACCGTGTTGCAAGCAGACTATAAATTGGCTAATGGCGACCCCCTGAGTAAAGAACTACCCGAAGGTTTTCATTTTGCTGGTGTGGTGGCGTTTTCGGGAGCTGTCTTTTCAAGAGCAGGGAAAGTAGATTATAAAAAGCAACACCCGGCACCCACGTTATTTTATCATGGCACTGCCGATAAATTGGTCATATATAATAAATTACAATTTTTCAACCTTGGATTCTTTGGAAGTAGTGCATTGGTTAAACGATCCAAAAAATTTGAATATCCCTATTATATTATTCGCTATACTGATCTGGGACATGAAGTATGCAATATGTACCTCGAGAATATCAGCATAACGAACTGGTTCATTCAGGAATTTATCATCAAAAAGAAAAAATTGGAAATAGATGAGACCTATTTTGATCCCGCTTTCAAACGCCCTTGGTATAGCAACCTTACGCCAACACAACTTTATAAACTGCCGCCAAAACAGAGCAAAAAGTTGGAAGAACACTAGAAAGAACCCGTAATTCAATATCAGTATATCACCACCCTAAAAAGAGAGGAAGTGTGCTCTTCGCAACAGCTATAATCTCTAAAATAAACACAAAATTTTCCTCAAAATCGACCAAAACAAACAGCAAATAATCTTAAGTATCATTCTATTTATCCTATAAACCATATGAAAAATCAAAAACTAATCAAAGCATGCAAGATAAGCGGTTATACATTACTTATTCTTTTGACACTTTTAATTATATTACCTCTTTTCTTTCAAAAACAAATAGCCGATATGGCCGTAAATGAAGCCAACAAAATGCTGAATGCCAAAGTATCCATTGAAGATTTCAGGCTGAGTATGCTTCGTAATTTTCCCAATCCCACTTTAAAATTAAAAGGGGTTGTAGTAGAAAATATTAATGAATTCCAAGGAGATACGTTGCTAAAAATGAATGACTTTATGGCAAGTATCAACCTTTTTAGTCTTTTTTCAGACATTTATCAAGTAAAAAAAATCATACTAAAAGAGGTAACCGTTTATTTAAAGGTAAATGAAGATACATTAGCCAATTGGGACATTCTCAAGCCTGATACGCTTCCCGAAGAAGAAACCAAGGAACCCAGTACCTTTAATCTACAATTTGATAAATTATTGATTTCAAAAGCCAATATTCATTACCATGATCTTCCCAGCCATATTGAAGGCGATATCCAAGATTTTAATTTCACGCTTAGAGGACATCTATCTAATGATTATACTACACTTAAAACTTCCATTTCAACCAAAGCGATCAATCTTAAAATGGATGGAGTTCCCTATTTGAGTCAAGCAACTTTTCATTTTAAGGCTAAAATTGATGCGGATCTCAAAAATTCAAAATATACAATTCAGGATAATGAAATGGCCTTAAATGCGTTATTGTTACAATTGGACGGTTGGATCTCCATGCCGAAAGATGCCATAGAGATGGATTTAAAATTGAAAATGCCTAAAAACGATTTCAAAAGCATCACTTCCCTGATCCCAGCTCTTTATGCCAAAGATTTTAAAAATCTCAAAGCCGATGGAAAAGTAACTTTTTCAGCTTTCGCAAAAGGAAAGTTAACCAATCGTTCCTATCCTGCCTTTGGACTTCAATTAAAAATTGAGGAGGCCATGTTCCAATATCCCACTCTCCCAGCTTCGGTTTCACACATCAATATTGATGCCCAAGTGAGCAACAAGGGAGGGAGTTTGGACAATACTTTGATAGATCTCAATCAATTTCATTTTGCCATCATCAACAATCCTTTTGATTTAAAAATTCATCTTGCCACCCCTATTTCCGACCCCAACATTAACATAGCCATGACCGGAATGGTCAATTTAGGCGACATCAAAAAAGTTTATCCTCTTAATAAAGGAGAAGAATTAAGCGGCACTTTGAAAATGGATTTAGCCCTTAAAGGCCGTTTGTCATACATCGAACAAAAAGCTTACGATAAATTTGATGCCAAAGGAGCTTTAAATATCAGGCAATTGGTAATGAAAAACACCAACATGCTTGATCAAAATCTTATTATTTCGGAAGCGCAATTACTCGTTTCTTCCGCCTCTATTCATTTAGCAAAATTTATTGCCAAAATGGGGCATAACGATCTCTATTTAATGGGAAAAATTGAAAATTACTTACCTTACATTTTTAAAAATGGCACTTTGAAAGGGAAGCTGTCTCTCAACTCTAATTATCTAAATTTAAACGACTTTCTATCGAATCAAGAAAACACAAACAACACTCCTCAAAAAAAAGTTGAAAGCAAAGAAACACCGACTCCTCTTGCGTTAATTCAAGTGCCTAACAATTTGGATATCACAGCCAATGCCACGATCAAAAAACTTATTTACGACAATATCCAAATGGACCAAGCCTCTTTGTCTTGTTCCATCAAAGATTCAAAAATTAAGATTCAAAATTTAGGAGCGCAACTTTTTTCCGGAAACATCCATGTCAATGGTTATTATGCAACTCCCTCTTATAACAAAGGAAATGCCAATGTCAGTTTAACTATTAACAAAATTTCTACCCAAAACCTATGTAATACGTTCCATGTTTTTGAAACTTTTTTACCCATGTTGAAAAATGCAAACGGAAATGTATCCGTTACCATAGATGCCAACACCGTTTTGAAAGAGACCATGATACCCGATTATGCAACCCTCAATATGAAAGGAATCATGCAAATGACCGATATCAAATTGGGAATGGATGAGCTTTTGAATAAAATTTCGGGAGCATTGAAACTAAAAGAGGTAAAAAGTAAAGAGATTAAAGATATCAAATTCGATTACGAAATTATAAACGGGAAAATGCACACAAAACCGTTCTCTTTCAAAGTAGGGCAATCGAATGTTGTAGTAGAAAACGGCACTATCGGCTTAGATCAGTCCATTGACTATACTGCCGTACTCACCATGCCCACCTCAGTACTGGGCAATGAAACAATGAAGATGACCAACCAATTGGTGGCTAA
>JAVWBZ010000077.1:0-7694 GCA_036649255.1 Bacteroidales bacterium | reverse complement strand
CCGCATACATGCTTCTGAATTTGATCAAATAGAAATCTTGATTGTCTTTACCTACACGAATCTGTTTATAAAAGATTCCTCCTCTTGATTCTATGATAATTACGATCGCAATACCAAGTAAAAGCGGTAATAATAACAAGATTCCCAAAAAAGAAAATAAAATATCAAAAAATCTCTTCATGCAATGCCCCACCCTATTACAATTTATCTATGCAATCTCCAGTTATCATCCAAATCGCCGCCAAAGTAATCTCCCGGTTTTTTAATATCTGGATTGTATTGTTGTATCATTCGTTTCACCAATTTCATTTGCCAGGAAGTATCATGAGGTTCACCGTATTTATCAGAATGCAACAGCTCATAATCATTGGTAACCACTGCTGGCGCATAAAATACAAATTTCACATTACTCTGACCTTCAAGATGATAGTAATGCCATATTTCGTAAGGATAGGCCATTGGGTCAAAAGGAGCTTCCACAATGTTATTGGGTTCTCCGTATTGCAAATAAACCCGTCCCCGGTCGGTTCTGTAGCCTTTTACCAATTTACTTCCATATTTATTCTGTACATATTGTACTTTTTGGTAATATTTGTTCCACTCTTCTTCGGGATCGTTAGGGTTCCGGGTAATCCAAAAAGAGTAGAAAAATTTTTGCAACATATTGAAAGAAACGGTTTTCATTCTCTTATTATAGAAGTCCTGTTCCATTCTACTAGAAATAGGGTAGAGACAACTTACATATTCATCCAATATTTTTTTGTCAGTGATTTTATCAACGAAGGTATTTTCAACTCCTACATTTTCATAATTGGACAATTCAAGTGATACTTCGGGATTACTTCTTTGGAAAAAGATTTTGTTTTGTGTCATCATCGTTGAGTCCTGATCCAGCAATTCTATAATAAGATTATAATTACCGGAAGGAAGTTTAAAGATATTGAATTGATTGTGCACAATAACCACTGGAGCCGTTTGCAGATTCAGTAGCAACATAGTTTGTGGAAGAGCCAATTGATTTTTTTCCAATGCTTCTATATAACATTTTGCGTAAATGGGTTGCCCTTTTCCCAGCATTTTTTCCGTATTGTAAACTTCCATAAAAAAAGGAAGTGAGAATTGGGTTTCTCTGACAAAATTATAATACAAAGGAGTAAAAGAGAATCCATATTTGGCAAAAGGATCATCTTTCTCAGCAGGTCGAATATCCTTTAACAAAGTGACTCCAGACGTACTCACTTTATCATCGGGGAAGTTGATTGAAATATGATCTATATATTCCACCATAGAGGAATCTTTATGTAAATCTACCATACTAAAATGGAGAAAATATTCGCCATTTGGAATCGCAAGATTTTGAATGTCAACAAAATCCGGTTTATTAGATTTAAGGGAATCTGAAAAAAGGGAACTTCCTAAAACATATTGCAAGGTTTTCACGATACTGTCTTCTTTTTTGATGTCAACCTTGATTTCTACTTCAGCTTCATATTTTTTATCCTTATTTAAAACATAATTCACCGATTGGCCATTGATCCAAAAAGTAAATTCTATATAAGGATTCATTTTATCAGTACAATAAGCTTTGTGACTGAGCATGACTTTCAAATTTTGCCCAAAGCTCGAAAGCATGAAAAAACAACATAATAAAGCCAAAGATAATTTTTTCATAACAAGATTTTCTTTTAATTTTTTACTTTATTCATCATCGCATTCAATAATTCGGAAATGGCAATTCTTTCCTGTTTCATTGAATCACGTTCACGAATAGTGACCGTATTATCGTCCATTGTTTGATTATCAACGGTAATACAGAAAGGGGTTCCGATGGCATCCTGGCGACGGTATCTACGTCCGATGGCATCTTTGTCATCATATTGACACAACATCTCTTTTTTCAAGATATCCATGATTTCTTTTGCTTTTTCGGGAAGTCCGTCTTTTTTCACCAGTGGTAAAACGGCTGCTTTTACAGGTGCTAGTATGGCAGGAAGTTTCAGTACCGTGCGAGTGGAACCATCTTCCAATAACTCTTCCGTGTAAGCATGGCTAAAAACAGCCAAAAACATACGGTCAACGCCAATAGAAGTTTCCACCACATAAGGCACATAACTTTCATTCGCTTCCGAATCGAAGAAACGGAGTTTTTTGCCCGAATATTTTTCATGCTGGCTCAAATCAAAATCCGTACGTGAATGAATACCTTCCAATTCTTTAAAACCAAAGGGGAATTTAAATTCAATATCAGTAGCGGCATTGGCATAATGAGCTAATTTTTCATGATCATGGAAACGGTAACTTTCAGAAGAAATTCCCAAAGATTCATGCCATTTGATACGGGTATCTTTCCAATATTCAAACCATTTAAGTTCCTCACCCGGTTTGACAAAATATTGCATTTCCATCTGTTCAAATTCACGCATTCTAAAGATAAACTGACGAGCTACAATCTCATTTCTAAACGCTTTTCCTATTTGTGCAATACCAAACGGAATCTTCATTCTGCCCGTTTTGTAAACATTGAGGAAATTGACAAAAATTCCTTGAGCTGTTTCAGGTCTCAAATAAATAGTATCGGCACCTTCCGCCACCGATCCCATTTGAGTGGAAAACATGAGGTTAAATTGACGCACGTCCGTCCAATTTTTAGTTCCGGAAACAGGGCAAGCAATTTCCAATTCCTCAATCAATGCTTTAATACCCGACAAATCGTTGCTATTCATTAATTCTGCATAACGAGCCGTAATATCATCTATCTTTTTTTGATAATCCATTACCCGTTGATTGGTTTGACGGTACATGGTCTCTTCAAAGTTTTCGAAACGCTTCTTTGCTTTTTCAACTTCTTTGTTGATCTTATCTTCTATTTTTTGAATATGATCTTCTATCAATACATCGGCCCGGTATCGTTTTTTTGAATCCTTGTTGTCGATAAGCGGATCGTTGAAAGCATCCACATGTCCCGACGCTTTCCAAATAGTAGGATGCATAAAAATGGCACTGTCGATTCCTACAATATTTTCATGATATTGTACCATCGATTTCCACCAATACTGTTTGATATTATTTTTCAATTCTACTCCATATTGACCATAGTCGTAAACAGCACTTAAGCCGTCATAAATTTCGCTTGAAGGAAAAATGTAGCCATACTCTTTAGCATGGGCAATAATTTGTTTAAAAAGTTCTTCGTTGTTTGCCATAATAATTTATTCGAATAGAAATGATATTTGAAAAAGTTTTGATTTTAAAGATGTTATACTTGATGCATACATATTATTTTCCTCTTTCAGCAGATTAACGAACCCAAAGGACATTTTCAGTTCAGTAGAAAATTTGAAATAGGTACAATAAAAGTCGAAGCCTACCCCTACCTGCCCCTGAAAATCATGAGGATAAAGTTTCAGCATAATATCACGAGGATTTGACGACTGTTTCTTGGCCGCCGAAATAAGATCCAGACTGTACTGTCCTCCGACAATGACATAGGCCCGTACATTGTGCATCCTGGAAGATTTAAACTTGATCAATAACGGTAATTCCAAATAAACCGACTCCACATTCTTCTCGGTCACCAAACTTTCTCCCGTTTTATATTTAATCGTATAATTTACGATTCGGTCGCCGAAGGATAGTCCCGGAATAAATCTTAAATCAAAATATTTTCCAAGTCTTAAATTTGTAACAATACCCAAACTGAAACCACTTAGCGGGGTAGTATTAACTACCATCAACGAATCATATTCCGACAAGTCATTTTTAGATTTAATATTAAAATCAAACTGGTTGTATCCCAGCATAAAACCGAAATGAAATAGTTTGTTATCGTATTTAAGGAGATTGGGAACACCGAATTGTTGTTTCTGAGAATAGGCAGCAGAAGAAGAAGCGATTATGATAAAAACGATAAAAATAAGACGTTTCAAAATGGACATAGTATTTTTCTATTGAAATAGTTTGTAACGCAAAAAATAATTGATTATTATGAAGCAAACAATTTTAATATCTCCTCTTTTAGTTGTTGATAACGGATGGGAACAACCCCAGCATACTCACATACAATGCCCCCAGCAAGGTTGGCAATTTGTGCCGAAACCTGTGCCGATTGGCCCGCTATAAGACATAAAGTAGCCACAGAAATCACCGTATCACCTGCCCCTGACACATCACTAATGTTGCGCAGAAAAGCAGGGTGTGTATGAAATTGATCATGGATGCGATCGTAAATGGCAACTCCTTTTTCCGACAAGGTTGTCATCACCAAATCAATATGATTTTGAATGGCAAACTCCTTGGTCAGCGTATGGAGATCAGGTATATTTAATTCACTCATCTCTTTTTTTAACCCTATACTTAATTCCAATAAATTAGGTTTAAAAAGATTCACATATTGATAATGATGAAAGTTACGTTTTTTAGGATCTACCGCCATAAAAATATCTCTTTTTTTCGCAATGCCAATCACTTGCTGAAGTAGCTCTTCACAGAAAAGTCCCTTATCGTAATCTTCAAAAATAATGGCATCAATAGGCTGATGATCGATAATTTGATTGATTTTCCTTAAAAATATTTCTCTCTCTTCTTCAGACAAAATACATTTATCTTCATCATCAATACGAAGCATTTGTGCTTTGTTGCCAATAACACGGTACTTGATGGTTGTTTTTCTTTCGGAAGAAGGCACAATGCCCAACGAGTTTAACTCGTATTGTTTCATCAAATCATTGAAAATATGAGCTTTATCATCATTTCCAATTACAGAACATAGAATAGGAGACGCTTTTAATTCTTTCAAATTGAGGGCCACATTGGCTGCCCCTCCCAATCGGTATTCTCGATGTTGTACATCCATAATTGGAACGGGAGCCTCGGGCGAAATACGACTTACTTTTCCCACCAGATAACAGTCTATCATGACATCTCCTATCACAAGTACCGTAGATTTTCTGAAATTATTAAAAAGTGCATCAATCATCCTGAAAAATTTTGGCAAAAATACAAAAAAGGAAGTTATAAGATCATGACATGAACGGATAAAGATACCAATAGTAGGAAAAATTATGTCAAAAGCGTCTTTATTGGCAAGAATTATCTTCCCAATCGATCAAATCCTTTCCACAAGATCCTAAAATCGTGGATCACATGGTAATCACGTATATAAACCAAATTGGCCTTGTATATCATTTCATCACTGGTGTTATGAAGCAACAAGCCATCGGTGGGAAACAGTACACCCGCTTTCAAATCAGGCATTTTAACCGTATTTTGCAACTGACAAGGTTGATAGCCGACCCAGCTTTTTTTTCCACTCAATACGCTAAAAATGTTTTTTATATATTGTTTTTTATGCTGTACAAACCAAACATCAACTATGATAAAAATGATCAATAATAAAGAAATGATCATATCAAAAGCGCGTTTTTTCCTTTGGTTATTTTTTTGTGTAATGGCATTTAAATGAACACTGTAAATATCATCGGAAGTATTGATAGAATTACTTCCAATAATGGAAATACTCTCCTGGGGGGCTATTTTATATTCGACTGGTATATCCTGCAATTCAGTCATTAAGTCAATAATTTTATCGGCTGGTAAATCTTTGGAACAAAAAATAATCTCTTTGATTTTGTAAATAGCGATAATATCTTTAAGCTGATTGATACTTCCTAAAATCTCGCAATTTACTTGTATTTTTTGTTGCGGTTCGCTCTCCTCGTGGTCATGTTCCGTATTGATAATTCCTATAAACTCACATTTTTGGTTTACCAGCTGTACCAATGTTACAACCCGTTCGGCTTCCCGGCAACTTCCTATTACTAAAATTCTTCTATTTTCCCTGCTCCCAAAGGCATAATCTTTATAATTAATTTTATGAAATAGATACCGGATCATATTCATGGCCAATACCGTCCACATGGCCCCAAAAACAGTGACAGCTCTTGAAAATCTATAAGTTTCGGGAAGTAATGCGTATATCAACAAAATAACGACGGTTCCAATCGCAATTCCTTTGTTGGTGTTACTTAACCTGATAGGCTTTTGGTAACCTCCACAAAACGCCACGGAGAATAACCATATCAAGATATACAGAGGTAAGAAAAAATATAAATATTCATCTGGAAAATGACTTGCACGTAAAGACAATACTGTTTTTTCCCAATATTGAGCCAATACAAACATGCCGGCATAAACCATCACAAAATCAATTAACGGTAACAAAATAGCTTTGAAAAATCTAACCAAAAGCGCCAACGAAGCACGAAACCATATGGCAATGTTAATCAACCAATTAAATAGTTTTGCATTTTTTTGAGAAAAATGTTTCTTCGCAAAAATCTGCATAGCATGATAAAATACAAAAACGTAGTTGACACTACTTTTTTTGGTACTTTCTCCTTTGTAATGAATGATTCGAGTTTCGGGGAAATAATAATTTTTATAACCACTTTGTATAATTCTGTAGGACAAGTCAATATCTTCACCATACATGAAATAATCCTCATCCAGCAAGCCTACTTTATCTAAAGTGATTTTACGCATCATCATAAAAGCGCCTGAGAGCACTTCCACCGAATGAATTTCATCGTTATTTAGATAAGTAAGATGATACGACCCAAATTTTTTGGATTGCGGAAAAAGTTTGGACAGTCCAAATATTTTATAGAATGCTACACTGGGTAGAGGAAGCCCTCTTTTAGATTCGGGCAAAAATTCACCTTTCCCATTCACCATTTTCACACCCAAGCCACCGGCATCAGGAGTGGCATCCAGAAAGGCTACACATTTTTCAAAAGTATCCGTTTCAACCACCGTATCGGGATTGAGCAACAAAACATATTCACCTTTCGATTGCCTGATGGCTTGATTATTCGCTCTTGAAAAACCTAAATTTTCCTTATTGGCAATAAGATGAACTTGTGGAAATTTTCGAGACAACATTGTAAGTGAACCGTCAACCGATTGATTGTCAACCACCCATACTTCCCCTTCCACATTATCCAAAGCATTAAATACCGAATAAAGGCACTGCTCAAGATAATATTCAACATTATAGTTAACAATAATGATACTTAACTTCATTTATCAATAGGTTAAAAATAGGCCAGTATCGTTTTTTTAGATCTTACTTTATCGCCAATATTCACCGCCAACTGAACATCTACCGGAAGAAAAACATCCACCCGGGAACCAAATTTAATCATTCCCACCTCTTCACCTTGTTTAACTTCCAATCCTTTTTGAGAATAGCAAACAATTCTTTTGGCAACAAAACCCGCAATCTGGCGAAACAGAACAGTTTGGCGTTCATTTTTCTTTACCACAATCGTATTATGTTCATTATCTGTAGAGGCCTTGGGTAATTTTGCTATCAGATATTTACCAGGATGATACTCCACATATTCCACCGTGCCGTCGATAGGATAACTATTAACGTGCACATTGTAAACCGACATAAAAATGGATATTTGAATTCGTCTGTCTTGAAAGTATTCCTGTTCCACTTTCTCTTCAATGGCAACAATCGTTCCGTCAGCAGGGGAAAGCACCCCATTTTGCACTCTGTTGATAAAACGAGTGGGAACTCTAAAAAACCTAACCACCATAAAAAGTACCCCTATCACCATTATGCTTAAAGTAATTTTGAGAAAAAGAAAAGAACTGGAAATAAAGGAAAAGAGACAAAACAAAATAAT
>JAVWBZ010000076.1:0-7694 GCA_036649255.1 Bacteroidales bacterium | reverse complement strand
TACTTTCGGAGAATCGGCCAACTTGGGGTTCTATTTTGAAAACATTGGATACTACTTTGGAATCAGCGATAATTTTGATCTTCTGTTAGCCGCTGACATTTACACAAGGGGAAGTTGGGCAATCAAAACTTCATCGAATTATATTTTCCGATATAAATGTAACGGAAAACTTGATTTAAGTTTCAATCAAACTTATTTCGGAGAAAGATTGATTGATTCTACTTTCTACCATTCCAACGATTTCAAATTATACTGGGATCATAAACAGGATCCCAAATCTCATCCCACCACTCGATTTGCCGCACACATTGACATTGTGAGTAGAAATTACAATAAATATACATCATCCAGCATCAGCGATTATCTATCCAACCAATATACCTCCAACATCAATTTTTCCACCAATGCAAAAGGTATTTTTTACTTGGATGCTGCTGTTTCTTATTCACAAAACGTGGGAACTCAGCAAATCAACATCAAACTTCCCGATCTCAACATGTCCGTCAATCAATTTTATCCCTTTAGAAAAAAAGGGAAGTTATCTGCTTTAAAATGGTATGATAACATTTCCATGCAGTGGAATTCGCAATTTATCAGTCAGATTAATACCTATGACACGCTCTTTTTCCAACCTGAAACATGGGAAAAAATGGAAGTGGGCATGAGGCATTCTATTCCGATCAACATTCCCATTAAAATAGCCAAACTCATTAACTGGAACACTTCTATTAATTTAACCGAAAAATGGTACTTGCAAAAAAACGGACAAGAGTTTACAACCGATACGATCGGAGGAAATATTGTAGGCCAAATCGATCAGATTTTTAAACGTAATTTCTATGCTCTACACGATATCAGTTTAAATACTTCACTTACGACCAAAATTTTCTTTACTTATCAGTTTAAAAAAGGCGGACTTAAGGCCATTCGTCACGTCATGACCCCCAACCTAAACTTTACTTATACTCCGGCAATCAACGGGCAAGCTACCGGAAAATATTTTAATACGATTACTGGACAAGAGGTTGATTACTCTTATTTTTCAGGTTCTATTTTCGGAGGAGCCAACGAACAAACCATCGCCAGTACGCAACTTAGTTTAAATAATAACATTGAGATTAAGGTACGTTCTAAAAAGGATACCATTACTGGGACGAAAAAGATTGTTATTTTCGACAATTTATCACTCTCAATGGGGTATAACTTTGCCGCCGATTCTTTGCGCTGGTCTCATTTCCGAATATCGGGAAGAAGCAGTATTATTAAGCAACTCTACATCACATTCAATTTTGCGTTTGACCCTTATAGCATTGATCATAACGGAAATAGGATTAATAAAACAGAGTTAAAATTAAATAAAAGATTATTTAGATTTTCAGCTTCCGATATCAACATCGGTTTAAACCTGACATTGAACCGAGACCTTTTCAAAGGCAAGAAAAAATCAGAAGGAGCTAACCCGGAAACTCCTCCAAAAAATGACAATGTTTTTACCACAAATTCATTAGGAATGCCAAACACTCGCCCCGACTTCAACAATCCATGGTCTTTCACCATCAACTATTCATTCGCTTATTCTACCTCCGACAATTACAAATATTACCAGAATCAACTGGAAAGCAACAAATACAACAACAATATTATTCAGACACTCAACATTATTGGAGAGTTCAGCATCACTAAAAAATGGAAAATCGGATTTACAACAGGATATGATTTTGTTCAAAAGGCTTTATCTTATACCTCGTTGGATATATATCGGGATTTACATTGCTGGGAAATGCGATTTAACTGGATTCCAATCGGTTATAGAAAAGGTTGGAGTTTCACGATTAATGTTAAAGCTTCAGTTCTTAAAGACCTGAAATATAACATGAAACAAGATTTCAGAGACAATCTGTAGAAAGTAAAGGATTTTATTTTCTATCTGATACCCAAGCAATGATACAAAAAATACGTTAGATAATATGAACGACCAATTGAAAGCAGAAGTTTTACAGCTTATTGAAGATTGTAAAACGAATAATCGAAAAGCGCAGCATCGGTTATTCAAATTTTATTTCAGTTCTATGTTCAACGTTTGTATGCGTTATGCCCGCGACTCCGAAGAAGCTCAAGATATGCTCAATGAAGGTTTTTTAAAGATTTTTTCCAACCTTGATAAATACGAAAACAGCGGGTCTTTTGAAGCATGGATGAAACGAGTTATGATCAACTCGGCGTTGGATTACCAAAGAAAGTATAAGACACTGGTTGAAACGGTAAATTATGAGGCAGTCCCCGAATCCATTCTGAATGTGTATGATGAAAACAATGCGATCAGCAAAATCTCAAGTGATGAATTGATGCAATTAATACAAAAACTCCCTCCCATGAGCAAAAATGTATTTAACTTATACCTATTCGAAAATTACTCGCATGCTGAAATTGCCAAACTACTCAACATAAAAGAAGGCACTTCACACTGGCATCTTAACTTTGCCAAGAATAAATTAAAAGAAGAAATCATCAATTTTTATAAAGATGGATCATTTTGACAAACTAATTAAGGAAAAAATTGAATCAAAAACGTATGAATATAAAAATTCGTACTGGAAAAGTTTCACCAAAAAGGCAAACTTCAGTCATTCTATTTCGACCCTGAAAATCGCAATCCTATCCATTACTGTCGCTACTTTTTTGGGAACAGCTGTTTTTTTATGGAGACAAGAGAAATCAGAAAATGAGAAACAAGAGACGAGAAATCAGAAAGAAAATGAAATCATAAAAAAAGAAAAAGAGAGCATAACCTGCGAACAAAAAGCAACAGATACAATAGGAAAAGCGACGGAGGAAACTATCCTTCCTGAAATTTCATCCAAAAAAGAACATCACGTTAAAAAAAGTGAATACTCAAACAAAGTCAGTCGCTCAAAACAGATTGATTCTTCAACACAAATTGGAAGTACAGCTCCTGCACCAAAATCCAAAACACGAGTTAATCGTAAATCAACTTCTCCTAAAAAATCCAATTGGCGAATTCTAACCATCGATCCCGATACGATCAAAAGCAACGAATTTCCCGATTATCCGACCAAAAGTGCTGAAGTTTTACCTTAATAAATTTTTTATGATCCTGTTCCGATAATATGAAAACGCCGCTTCTAAAGTTTTTTTATCCGATCTCTTGGTCCATCTTAGCATCCAAAAATCAGCATGAGTTTCATTTTCGAAAAAATAAAAAACACCAAAGATGGTTCGTTGAAACTATGTAGCTTTCTCCTAAAAATTCCTACTATCTGAAAGAACTAAATTTGTCCATTAACGCATATTAGGTGCGATTTTTCCTGCGAGCTTGGCAAGTTCTTAGGCTTACATTAACTCATGTCTGTGTTCTTAAAGTTCTTCTAGAGGACAAGTAACATTGGTCAATTTGCAACGGGGTTTCTTTCGAGCCCCCACAAAGTTACCCGACCTTTACGCTGTTAGACGACTTTTGAGGCAATGATTTAGCTGCCTTTTCTATTTTTTTAATGATAAGCGATGGAACGTTCTATTTTTACGCGATCATAAATGTGCACTATACTTGGATTATAACCTTTTTTTTCGTTCATAATTTGCTATACAATGACTAACATTTTTCTCGCTATCGCCATAATCGCTTTGTTGTTCGTTTTCCGTAAGGATAACCTCCAATATTTTTCCAAAAAATAAGTTCCTTTTGTTTTGGATGCTGCCCATGCTACCTGCACTATAATGAAACATAAATACTTGTTTACTTTGGTAATAGCTTTGCTTTTAAAGGTGCCGGACTCTCATCGTTCTTGGGCGAAGTCCCGCCCAGCCGGTCAATTTTCCACTACTTTCAAAGACACTCATAGCTGTACCCGTTTCTGCAATGATACACATGGCCTATATTTTACTAATACCTGCAACCATTTGAAGCAATGCTAAGTCTACAGGATAATGTTCACGACATATTTCTTCCATGCAAGCCAGTTATTCAACGCTTTTTTTTCATATAAAACGTACAATTGCATTGACCATTCCAAAAATTGGCGGTGATGTTCTTTCACATTTCCGCTCAAAGCTTCTTTCAATTTGCCATTCTGCTTATTTTTAGTGTTGCCGTAAACTAATTGCACCAACTTATCGACATCCGTTTCACCGGCAATTAACACTTTGATAACATTGATCACACTTTTTGTTGTTAGTTTAATCATACAACTGCTAATACGAATGCTTGGCATAACCATGATTCTGTCCATTTCTGTCAAAATCTGACTCTTGCCTTGTTGAACTCGCGTGTATTTGCGACTCTAAATCCGCAATTCCTTTATCGTGGGCTGGGGGTATCATACTGCCGCGAAGCATCCCTTTGTGTAAATAGGTGGCGATTTGTTTCGCATCTTTTACATCGCTCTTTTTACCTGGCAACTGCTTAATAAAAAATGGATTAACTAACGTTAGGTCAAATCCCATTTATTCTAAAACATCCCAAATAGGGACCCAATAAATACTCGTAATTTCCATCGAAACCTGTTTAACACAACCGCTTTGAAGATAATAAGCCATTTCTCGGATACAATTCGTTACCGTTTCGTACTCTTTTACTAATACACTTTACCATCATAAATTGCGCAAAAAATACTATCTTTGTGCACACCTAAACCACATGTCTTCATAATATTGTTTATTTGAATTAGGCCTCAAAATTATGAAAATTGTGATAAGGGCTAAACCGTCTCATTTTAGCCCTTCATTTTTATCCGTCTGTGTATAATTGGAAAATTTCATGTACATTTGCCACTATCTTAGACCGTGAAAAAAACGTGAAAATTAGAAAATATAAAGAAGCAGACTGTAAGGAAATCATGAAACTGTTTAGAAATACAGTACATGCTATAAATGCAAAAGATTATAATCAAAAACAACTTGATGCGTGGGCTCCAATTGAGTTAAATTCCATGGCTTGGCATCAATCTCTGGTTGAACATTATACCATAATAGTCGAACACAAAGAGATTATCGTAGGTTTTGGTGATCTCGATGCCATCGGTTATTTAGATAGGCTGTATGTACATAAAGAATATCAGAATCAAGGTATTGCATCGACCATTCTATCAGAATTTGAAAAATACTCCTTGCATCATAACTTACATGAACTAACAACTCATGCATCTATTACCGCCAAACCTTTTTTTATTAAAAAGGGATTTACGTTAATGGCTGAGCAACAAGTCCAACGAAAGGAAGAAACCCTCACTAACTTTGTTATGAGAAAAACATTAGTAGAACTGAGTTCGATTTAAAATTTCCTACAATCAAATCAACTAAACGCGATTACTGATTTAATTCATGGCATAAGATCCATTGTTTTCTGCTATCTTTTGTAATTAGATAATGTGGAAACCATTTATCACGCAACCGATAGAAGGGAAAAACTGTTTAAGAAATCACCGAAGTCATGATCTTTTCATAAAAGAAATACCCAATTTTACCTTTTTAAGTGTAAAATTGGGTACCATTCCGCTAAACATTCGTGCTCAATCTTTTTGGCGGAAAATGAGGGATTCGAACCCCCGGAACCCCGAAGGGTTCAACAGATTTCGAGTCTGCCCCGATCGACCACTCTGGCAATTTTCCGCGGCAAAAATACAATTTAATTATGAATTACGGCAAAATATAGCTTCTTTTTTATAAAAATGGTCTTTATGTATTATTTGATCAATTTCATAGAGAAATTGATCAAATCTGGATTTCATTCTTCTCAATATTTCTATGTAAATTATTTCCGGTTTTATTTTAAAATGAGACTTCCACCTTATCAAACATCAACTGCCGACGAGTAAGATTGGATACGATCAAATAATGGTCGCCCACCCAAAAGAGTTCTTGTAAAATTCTCTTGTCATCCTTGTTGTGATACAATACTTTTCGTTCTTCTTCCCCATTTTCATTAATCTTCAGGAACACAACACAAGAATTGCCTTTTATGTCTAAATCAACCACATACGGATGTGTTTTTTTTCCATTGTAGTTACCGGCATAATCATTAAAAAGTAAATAGATATCATTTCCTTTCTGAAACGAATGAAATGACAAATAATATCTTTTAAAAAAAATATTATTGGAAGAATAGCTGGTAAAATACTGAGGTTTCCTAAACATTTTCATAGACCACTCTTCTCCCGTTGGGGAAAATGAATGATATAATACATTTTTGGTAAGTGCTCTGTAAGTGATTCCATTCAAAGGAATATAAAATTGCGTCTTCTTTTTTTGTTCCCCTAACATAACAATGGTTCCGTTATCAAGTTCGTACAGTTCTTCACAGGTGACATAATACTGTTGATTGGCAAATTCTTTCGCCGCATGACCTTTTACCAAAGGTTGTTGATAATCAGCCGGAAAATCGGTATGTTGGAAAGTTTTAACACGCTCGGCCTTCACATCATAGATCAAAGAAAAAGATCCAGTTGCATTCTCACCAAAATGGGGAGCATGGTATCCTCCCAGAAATAAATTTCCGTTTTTCAACAACTTAATTTTAAAATAATCAATCATTCCAAAATCCATATCTTCTTCACTACTTACCACATGCTGATTATATACTTGATAAATATGTAATTTATTTTCTGTTCTTACCTTCTCTTTTTTTTCATCTTTCTCCACATACGAAGTAATGGTATACAAAGCATTTCCTTCATTGTCAATCACACAATTTCGAATGGAAAATTTTCTATTTTCAAAATCAAAAGTCACATTATTTTCCCAAAGTATTTCCCCATTAATATTTAAAGCCATCACAAAAGCTCCTAAAAATTGATCCGTCCTATAATTAATCTTCATTACAGTCAGGCATATTTTACTTTTATCGGGAGAAATCATATGAATAAGGTAACAATGTTCTCCCCTCCCATCTGTAAAAGTTCCCAATAGTTTAGGTTCCCAAGCAAAACCATTTGCCGTTTTAGAAAAAGTATTTACATATAAAAAATATTTATCATCATCTTTATGAGAATAAATTCCCACCACTTCTTTATTTTCATTCAAAAAACAATATTCAAAAATATATTCTTCCGATACCTCGAATTCACATTTAGTAATAATAGAGTCAGTTTCAGGATCAAAAGCATAAATCCAATCCGAATAAACAGAATTGGGTAAAGATATCGCTTGATTTCTTACCAAGGAACTTCTAAAAATATAATGCGCCGAATTACAATCTCCCAATGCATCACAAGCAATATAATTTTTAAAAGGCATTTTTACTACCACAGGCTCCAACGTTGAAATTACACTTTGTGCATTTAACGAAAGGCCCAATATAACCAAAGAAACAAGAAAAAACAGTTTAGTCTTCATAATAAATAATTTTTATAAATCAATATTTAAAACAGTAATTAATTACAGATACAAAAATACAAAAAAATTATAAAAATACAATTTTTTTATTCATAATACGTTCAAGAAACATATTTATAATTTAAACAGGGAATTCCCTATTTTGAGCTCTAAAAACGTTCAACAAGAGAGTTAGAAACCTTTAGTATTTTTTTCGTGAGATAAATTATGATCAATAAAAATCATATTTATCTAAAAAAATCCTCTATTACAACTCATAAATTTTTCTTACCTTTGCATCCTTAAAAATGACATAGAAAAACGTTTAATAATAAACCCTAAATTTATTGAAAATGAGTAATGTAAAG
>JAVWBZ010000075.1:0-7733 GCA_036649255.1 Bacteroidales bacterium | reverse complement strand
TTTGAATATTGGATTTCTAAAGGCGATTCGGTTTATCTTGATCAAGCCTGCAATATAGGTGGTGGCTATGGAAATACAATCTACGAATGGCATCCTTCTCTCGGACTAAGTGACACCACTCTTGTGTCCGGTTTCTGGGCAAAACCAGACACTTCTATTGCCTACACAGCTACCATAATCGATTCAAAAGGATGTCGACAAACTGCCGGAGGTCCATTATATTACGTGTATGTTAATACGGTTAACATCTCAAGAGCTGATCTAATTCCATTGGAAATCTTTCCAAACCCAACCGATGGCCTTATTTATTTTAAAAGCAACAATCAACACAAGATTAAAATGTTGAAAGTATATACAAGTACCGGAATGGAATTAATGTCCCTGAACAATCCTGTCAACGTACTGGATATAAGTGGCTATAAGAGTGGAATGTATATCATAGAATTTTACTTTGATGAAGGTTTGGTAACACAGAAAATCATAAAAAAATAAAAATTGGAAACGATTAATATTTGGTAAAAAAAATTGGGCAAAAATCTAAGGGCTGGTTTTTTTTGAAAGTCAGCCCAATTTGTGTGATTTTAATTTTTACACAAGCCCAAATTAACATGAACAGTATTTACAAATTGATCGGAAAAATTACTGGCCTACATATTCATACGCTCCAATATCACCCGGCAAGGTTCTGGGTCGCCCTAAAAGGTCATACATAATCCCAATATTTAAAGCGGCATTAATAGCAGGAGAGCCGTTTTTCAAATTATAATCTTGTTTAAGATTATTCACAAATAAAGGATCCGAGCGCAAACAATTCACAAAAGAAGAATTATTGACACTTGATCTCAGAATCGAATTTTCAAAAGTATAGGCAAACGGTTGCGAATCGTCTTGTAGAAACTCCAATTCTTCATCCAAATATCCGTAAACAATGGAATTTACAAAAGAAAAATTAGCTGCCCCTACCATTTTCACCTTGGTTACCTCACCCAATGCATTCACTTGTAGAGTGTAATAATAATTAGCAAGGCTAACGGCCGGTTTCTTACGTGCCCCTGCATAATAATTTGCCACCGTAACAAATTTAAATTGATAATTTCCGATTCCCAATTGGAGACTGTTATCACCGTTATTACTGATCTGGCAATTTGTTACATCAAGATTGTAAGCATGAGAAATGATTCCTGCATTATCCGAATTTTGAACAATCGTATTTTGAATCGTCAATCGATTAGTAAGATACTCTAACAACGGTTCAGCTTGTATGCCCACGAAAGCATTTTTGATCGTTGCATAACTAATTTTATTCTCTTCCATTCCCTCATTGATAAAAATTCGATCCCATTGGGAATAATCCGAATCAAACCATGCTTCACGACGATCTCCCTGGAATACGACCCTATTTTCGGCCGTTCCGTTCACCTGAAGATTGCCATACCGGTAAACCCAAATACCTGCTCCGCGATGCAAGTATATCCGAGTTCCTTCTTCAATAATTAATTTCCCCAAAGAATCAACTGCTGCATAGCCATAAATGACATATGGTTTATCATTCCGCCAATAAGTTGTTTGATTTGCACCAGCCACGATTTTATAATTCATGGAACCGCTCCATTCATCGGCCACAATAAAATGGGCATCCTGACCATACGCAATCAAATCCACATCTTGAATATTTTTTTCTGTTTTAAAAACAATCGAATCGGTTACTAAAAATGGATTGTTCTGATTAGCAGGATTAATGGTAACCTTTACGTGAATAAAAATACTATCTTTGGCAGGAATGAGAACATCTTGAAAACTGGTTCCCGCCACTCCGTCCACATTGATACTAAAAAAAGAGGTGGCACCACCAGCTAAAAAAACATCCACCGAAACAGCCTGTTTGCTGGTATTATGTACAGTAAAACTGCGTGTAGTAGAACCTATCGTGGTAAAAACAGTATCAAAAGTAATTTTTGGGGTTGAAAAAGACAATTTTACATTCCCATCCAAATTGGGCTTTTTACATGTTGGAAACAACACTATTCCCATTACCAATAAGCACCATAGACCAATAAACTTACAATATTTCCAATTCATAATTTTTAACTCATAACCGATTTGAATAAGGATAACGAATTTTTTCCAGAAATAGTGCATGTGCTGGAACAGAAACACCGGCCTTACACCTATCTTTTTTATTTATAATAACTTGAAATTCAGAAATTGTCATCTTCCCTTTGCCTACCTCCAAAAGTGTTCCCACAAGGGCTCGTACCATATTCCGTAAAAAGCGATTGGCCGTAATTTCAAAAACCAACTCTCCTTTCTCTTCTTTCCAAATAGCAGTCCTAACATGACAATAGTTGTTATTCACTTGTGTGTGCAATTTTGAAAAACTCGTAAAATCCTTTGTATCAATAAGCAAAGAAGCAGCTTTGTTCATTTCTTCTACATTTAATTTTTCAAATACACGATAAGCAAATGGAAATGTAAAAGGATTTTTTTTCTCATTAATATAATAACGATATGTTCGTTCAATGGCATCAAAACGAGCATGCGCTTCGTCGTGCATCAAAGTAATACCATCAATTACAATCTCTTTTGGTAAAAAACTATTTAGTTTATAAGTTAAATTATCAAGCTCTGCAACGGAAAGAAGATTGTGAAAATTAAAATGTGCATAAAATTCTCTGGCATGTACTCCCGTATCCGTTCTTCCACAGCCTACGAGATCAATCAGTTGTCTACTCTCTGCATTTTCACTATTCTGCTTCGACTTTAACAGCAATGACAAAGCTCTTTCCAATATCTCTTGTACGCTGATCTGTTTCGGTTGGATTTGCCATCCAAAAAAGGGAGTTCCATTATAGGCCAATTTAATAAAGTATCTCATCGTTCCTCATTCTTAAAAAGGGAAAATCGAACGCAGAAAAATATTTCATCCAGCGTTACCTTATATGTTAATATTTACAGAGACAGTTTTTTTAATTTTTCCACGACCAAAGGCCTATCTTCCTGAAAAGTTACTCCAAACCATTCGGCATCGCTTTCAAGTACTTTTATGATAGCCGTTCCGGTTCTAAGAAAATGGTTGATCACCGTAGGAATTTGAAATTCAGATTTAGGATTGTGGTTATGATCCGTAAGAAAACAGATAAACATTTGATCCAAACAATCAAAAAAACAAGGCGTAAATCCCCAAAAATTCATTGAAACGGGAGTTGTTTCAGATAAAACGGTTTCCGTTCCGGCTTCATCCACATTTCTAACACTTCCTTCAAAGCGCTGAATTTTAGTCATTTCTGTGATATTCAACAATTGGCAACGATCATCTGTCTGGCATACACCTCTTGATACGGAGCCGTATTCCGAAAGAGTTTTACTCAGCTGATAGCCAACCATAGCAAAAACAGGAATTTCCTTTTTTTGTTCCTTTTGTAAAAATTGTGACATTTTGGCAAAGGCATCTTCTCCGTAAAAATCATCGGCATTGATCACAGTGAAAGGTTCTTTTATAACATTTTTAGCCATCAAAATAGCATGTGCCGTACCATAAGGTTTTACTCTGTCGGGATGAACGGAAAACCCTGCTGGCAACACATCCAATTCTTGAAAAACATAATCTACCTCAATTTGATCTATGTATTTGGATAAAATATGCACTTTAAACTCCTCTTCCATGTGTTTACGTATCACAAAAACGATCTTTCCATATCCTGCTTTAATCGCAAAATAAACAGAATAATCCATAATAGTTTCTCCATGAGGGCCTAATTGATCCAGTTGTTTAAGACCGCCATAGCGGCTACCCATTCCGGCAGCAAGAATTAATAACGTTGGTTTCATGCAAGTTGAAAATTAAATTAAAAATGATGAGTTTTGATCAGGTATTTGTCTCTCCTTGAATCACGAATCATACGAAGAGCTTGGTTCACCTCTTCAATCGTTCCTACACATTCAAATGGTTTATTGTGAGCAACTCCCGTAAGTTCATCAAAATAGGGTTTTAGAGTGGGTTTATTTAATAAATCTTCCCCAAAAATCTCTATCATCTTTTCATCTTGAATGAAAGGAGAAAGGATAATATAGGCAAAGAGGCATTTCGAACAGTTACAGCACCATTTATTTTCCTTACTACCGGTATTGCAACTTTTAAATACCGAATGATATTGGGGAAATTGGGAAAAATGTTCGGCAATCTGCAATTCGGTTAAGGAACGTAAAAAACTATAATAATGATTGCAATCGTTCATATTTTCCGCTACATATTGTCTAAAATCTTCTTCAAATTCCAACGATTTAGAATACTGATGATTGATTTCGGTTCCAGGAATGGTAGGTTCATTGGCACTCGACTCATTAGACAATGCCACTTCACGAACCTGTACAGCATAACTCACTAATAATGAATAAAATGCCAACATAGCCGAAAAAGGAGTGTGTCCATTTAAAAAACCGGCTCTATTCAGTTCCAGCAATTTGGGAGCAATTTCACGTTGCAGAATCACTTTATCATCCTCTGCCGGGAAACCAGCAATACGTGCACAATCAAGCGTAGCACCGCGAGGATTGATGATGAAAGGCACCAGTTCATTTTCCTGACGAAGAAATTCCAACGTTACCACCGAATCTTTTCCACCCCCAATGGGTACAATAACTTTCTGGCTTGTTTCTATTTTTTGATAATGAAATTGTTCGATCGGTTTAGCAGACGAAGCAAAAGAGAATTGGACAAACTCGGAAGGGGAAATGTCAATCCCGTTTTGGTATCGAAATTCACCCAATCCTTTCCAATAAAGTTTCTTCCACCAATTTTGCTGAGAATTGTTTAGTGTATAATCTTTAATATAAATCAGAGGTGAACAAGTAGATTTCCAATAACTAATCAGTTCTATCATCCCAATATGGAAAATAATACCCGACATTTCTTCTTTACAAATTGCATCGGAACAATATTTTCCCAACTTTAATTTCATCGCAGGATGAAAATAAATATCTTTCCCTATAGAAAATGAGAACAGTATATCAATCTCATTATCAGTTATTTCAAAAGAAAAACCTTCATAAGTAAAAATCGGATATTTCTCTCTTAGTTTATAAAAAACATCTTTTCCGCTCATATTCATCATTCATGATTCATCATTCATCATTATTTTCTATCTTTGCCTGAAAATTCCGACAAAAATAATAAAATTCTCTTTATGAAAATTGCCGAAGATTTTTTGAATGTAAAGCCCACGGAATTCAAGCTTACAGCCGGTAGAATCTTAATATCCGTTCCGTTTTACAATGACCCGTTTTTCAATAGAAGCGTGGTTTTACTGACAGATTACGATGAGAGTAGCTGTGCAGGATTGATTATCAATCGCGAATCAAAATACTCTGTGAGAGAAATCGTATCGGAAATCAAGGTAGATGATCATATCTATATTGGAGGTCCGGTATTACCAGAAGGATTATTTGCTCTACATGATTTTGAAAATTCAAAGCAGAGTACCAAACTCGTACCCGGAGTTTATACAGGATTCGACGAAATTTTATTGTCTCTAATAGAACATCATGCCATTGAAAATCTAAATTATAAATTTTTTGTAGGTTATGCAGGATGGTCCCCCGGTCAATTGGAAGAAGAATTGAAAAAGAAAATGTGGGTGATAGGTGCAGCCACACCGGAATTGGTTTTTAAAACACCTGCAAACAAAATATGGGAGCAAGCTGTTAGATATCTTGGTCCAGATTATTTGCATTGGATTAGAGTACCCAAAATTATTGAAAGTAATTAAACCAATTTTTATGGCAACCTTTCAAAATAATGAACAACGCTCTTTCGAACTAAAAACAAAACATATAACCAATTCCAAAAAGCGATTTAATGATCACACAACCTAATAGGAAAAGAAACATCACGTTTACATACATCATCATAAAAAAATAAAAAAATGAGCTATAAAAGATTTACACGCAGTATAACTGATAGAAAAATTGCCGGCGTTTGCGGCGGATTAGGACGTTATTTCAACATTGATCCCACCCTCATACGCATTCTTTTTTTGGCTTTATTATTATTGGGAGGTTCTGGATTATTGCTCTATTTAATCATCTGGATTATTGCCCCAGAAGATTGACACACAACCTCTTCGTATAAAATCATTTTCAAAAAAAATTATTTTTAGTTTCCATCATTAAAAAATAGCACAATGAACAAAAGATTAGTACGTAGCACAGATCGTAAAATTGCAGGTGTTTGTGGCGGTATCGCCGAATACCTGAACATAGATCCCGTCATCATCAGGATTCTGTTCTTTTTCCTCATTTTTGCAGGAGGTAGTGGTTTCATTTTATACCTGATTTTTCTTTTGATAATGCCCGAAGAGCAAAATGTTTATACAGATTACACCGAAGTAAAAAAAGATGGAAATGATCCGTCAAAACAGGAAGATCATCAAAATGATGAAAATCAAAATAATGAACAACCACAAGAAGAAAAAAAACAGGAAGAAAACAAATGTCCCCATTCACATCATTCTGATAAAGTGAATAAAAACAAAAACAATATTACACTCATTATAGGAATTATTTTTATTTTCACAGGAACCTCTTTTCTCTTTAGAAATTTTTTCCCCTATTTTCGCTTCCAATACTATTTTCCAGTTTTATTGATTCTAATGGGCGCGATCTTGCTTATTGTAAGTATAAAACCTAAAAAATAATCATTATGCGTTATAAAAATTTATTTTGGGGAATTCTCCTTATTACCATTGGCATTTTATGGTTGCTCAAATCCGTCAGCATGGTCAATTTTTCATGGTCCGATATGATCAGATTGTGGCCTTTGATTTTGGTTTGGATTGGAATAGGATTGCTCCCTTTCAAAGACCATTGGAAAATTTTGATGGATATGCTCGTTCTGGGATTCGGAATTGTATTGCTATTTTATCCTTCCCATCTCTCTTGTTCCACTACAGAAACTGAATCGGTTACAACACCCGAATATGTTTACGAAAACGCCGACACAACCAAGATTCAAACAGCAGAATTTTCTTTAGATGCCGGAGCAGGTGTTGTCTCCTTGAAACCAGGGGCGAATTTGATCAAAGTTTCAGGTATTGCCAAATCGGAATATAACCTGAACATAGAGCAAAACTCTGAAGCCGGTTATGCTCACATAGAGCTTGACCAAATCCCCGTCGTTAAGCCCACAACTGGGAAACATTTTAAAGTAGCACTCAGCCCCAGTCCAATATGGAAAATGAATTTCAATTTAGGAGCCATTCAAGGTGATTTTGACCTTTCGGAACATAAAGTCAGTGATCTTGACATCAATGCCGGAGCTTCAGAACTTGATTTAAAAATAGGAACTTTGCATCCGAAAGTCAATATTGATCTTTCAGCAGGAGCATCTTCCGTTAAAATAGCGATTCCAAAATCGATGAAATGTATCATTCAAAATGAATCGGCTTTGAGTAATGTTGATTTTCCCGGTTTTACCAAAATGGGCAAAGGGACATATCAATATAACGACCCAGATTCTGCCAACACGGGTTGTATTAACATCAACATCAAATCGGGTGCCTCCAATTGTGAAATTACACCATACGAATAAAATTTAGCTCAACTATAACAACATGATTAAACTCGTCAACATCAACAAAACTTACTTTGGAGCAGCTCCGTTGCATGTATTAAAAGGGGTAAATCTGGAAGTTGAAAAAGGAGAAATGATCTCTATTATGGGGGCTTCCGGCTCAGGA
>JAVWBZ010000074.1:0-7807 GCA_036649255.1 Bacteroidales bacterium | reverse complement strand
TTTACAATGACGGCCACTCCATTGAAATGTCCTGGACGAAAAGCTCCTTCCATCACAGTTTCAAGCGTGCCGAAGGAATATTTTTCCGTGGGAGGTACTGGAAAAATTTCTTCTGCCGTTGGAGCAAAAACAATGTCAACCAAATTGCTAATTAAATTAATATCCTCTTCTAAGGTTCTGGGGTATTTTTTTAAATCATCCGTATTGTTAAATTGCACAGGGTTCACAAAAATCGAGCAAATGACTGCCGCATTTTCTTTTCTGGCTCTTTGCACTAAGGATAGATGTCCTTGGTGCAAAGCACCCATTGTGGGAACCAATCCTACCGATTTCCCGTTACTCTTAATCCTGAATAAAACGTCTTTTAATTCTTCTACTGTTTCGATTAACAACATAACATCTCTCTTTTACCACAGAAAATTTGTTTTCTGTTATTTTACTTTTTTAATAATATTCAATAAGTCTTTTTCCAAACTTGCTTCAGGTGTTTCAACAATGTTTCCCAAGTAAATTGATTTTTCAACAGTGAGATCGTTGGATAGGGTGATGAGTGAAATGATGAAAGTGGGAACGAAAGCAATTTCATTTACCGGATTGTGATCGATTGTTTCGATTCCTGTCTTTTTCTCTCTATCGCAACCGAAAAGAACATATTGATATTTTGTGCTTTCCTGATTCACTTTATATTTTTCAACCAAGGTGTCCGATATTTTTTTGAAGTAGGGAAGATATTCTCTGGAATCTCCGCACCAGGCTCCAAATACAATGCTGATTGAAATATAAGATTTTTCTGGAATCGAGGTTTTTAAAATTTCTGCAATTTCTTCCATTACAGTATCTTGTAATGGATATTGTTGGTAGAAGTCTTGCATTTCGGCGAAAAAATCACCGGTTTTTAATGTTTCCCATTCACAGGAACCTTTGGGAACTTCGTAATTTTTTTCTTCGTCGAACACCCATTTGGGAGTTTGTGAAGAGATATAATTAGCTGATATAAATATTATTATAAATATAAAAGAAGCTCTTTTCATATTTTTTTATTGAGTGGCAAATATACAAAAATTTGGTTAGCCGCTTCGTGTCAGGATTGATTGAAAGGGGAAAATATGTTGAATGAGAGGTGTCGTTTGTTTAATAATTGAATGATGAACTGTTTTTGAAAGTGTTTTTGAATTGTTTTTTGATTTGAGGGGAACAAGAAGGAGCCAGATGCGTGAGCGGCTGAAGCGGTATCCCGCAGCCGTCCCGGTAAAAGGTGCTGAGAAAAAGAAGATAAGAAGAAGTAGTAGAAAAGATGGGTGAGTTTGCCACGAAGTTTAAGGGGCGGCGAGGAATATAGTGAAAGACGCGACGGCGAAGCCGGCACGCCCTGATCATGATTATTTTTAATTGGCTTTCCTTTTTTCTTTTTTTGGGAGATTGGCTTTTTTTTGTAATTTTGCCAGTTGAATGGGAAAGAAAAAACCACAACGGCACAATCTCAAAGGTTTCTTTGGCAATACCAAGGATTATTATGTCTTTGCTGTTAAGTCGGATTTGCCGCTTTTTTCTTTGGCCTTGCATTTATGTCGCTATTTCGGATGTGAGTTTTCCTATTTGGGAGAGCTGGAATCATTTGAAAATGAATATGATACTCATTTTAAAATGGTGTACTCCAAAGCGTCGGAAATGGACGATATTCATTTTACGATTTTGGAAAATAAAACTACTTTATTTCATCACAGTGCTTATCCGAAATCAAAAAACGAACGTAATCTTAATTTTCATACGCTTTCTTTATTTGATGAATACTTGTATATTTTTAATGCGCAAGGTATTTATCTGCATTCATGGCAATATGTTGATTATGATTATGTCTTTTTGATTTATACGGAAAAAGGAAGAAATATTGATGATTTTTTGTCCAAGTTGCTTCAATATGAAAAATTTAAATCAAAAGAGGCGACCGATTTATTGGAGATTGCGAAAGATGGAAATAGTAAGCGGGTTTATTTTTTGCAGGATCTTTTCTGTATGGTAGAGATTAAAATCTCTGAATTTTATAAAAAGAAGCAAAATGATTTGTTGTCGTTGCGGAAAGAGATTCCGACGGCAAATTTATTATATAAAGGCTATGAAGAGATCACACCTGTTTATAAAAGTACGTTTATCGAATATTTGAAAGAAGATCCCAGTTTTTTGTAATCAGGCTTCTTTTGATAATTGAAATTGATTTTCAATATGTTCCCATCCTTTTTCTGCGGCATTTTGTTCCGCTTTTTTGATGGTATAATCATATCCCTGGCCTATTTCTGTTCCGTTTAGCAACGCCATTGCTTTGTATAGTTTCTTAGCAGAACTGTTGTCTTCTTCGTGTTGGAATTCAATCAATTGATGATTTTTTTGTGCCCAGGAGAGAATTTTACTTTTAAAATTGCTCTCTTCCAGGAAGATAGAGTCTATATCAAGATGAGTGAGTATGATTTTTTTCAATAAAATACGTTTGGTTTTTTCATAACCTTGATCCAAATAAATGGCTCCTAAGATGGCTTCGAAGGCATCTCCGTTGGCTGATTTGGCATGAACGTGCGTATCAATTTTCATCAATGTATTGAGACCTATTTTTTTAGAAAGTGCGTTTAGCCGTTCGCGGTTTACTATTTTAGATCGCATTTCGGTTAATACGCCTTCGGAGTGCAAGGGATATTTTTTAAATAGGAAATCAGCGATGATGGCACTCAGTATGGCATCTCCAAGATATTCCAATCTTTCATTATTCAATTGACCACATACGGCATCTTTGCCTGAAACGGATTTATGAATGAAAGCAATTTTATACAATTCCAAATTTTTCGGGATAAACCCAAAGACATTCCTAAGATAGTTGGAAAGAATTCTGTCGGGATTGTTTTTATTTAATAAGAAGGAAATATTCAAAACGAGTTCTTATTCAAATTTTTTAAATAACAAAGTTACATTATGTCCGCCAAAACCGAAAGAATTGGATAAAGCGGTGCGAATATCTCTTTTTAGCGATTTATTGGCTACAAAGTTCCAATCCAGAATTTGTGGATCTTTTTCTACCAAGTTGATGGTAGGGGGAATGATTCCGTTTTTTAGAGCGAGGATAGTTGCCACGCTTTCAATAGCCGGAGCAGCACCCAAAAGGTGGCCGGTCATTGATTTTGTGGAGTTGATCACCATGTTATAGGCTTGATCACCGAATAGTGTTTCGATGGCTTTGCATTCGGATACATCCCCTATGGGAGTTGAGGTTCCGTGAGTATTGATGTGGTCAATGTCGAAAATGGTAAGTTGTGCATCCTGAATGGCCATATTCATGGAATTAATGGCCCCAGATCCATCGGGATGAGGAGCTGTAATATGATAAGCGTCGGCAGTTAACCCTACGCCAATAATTTCTGCATAGATTTTAGCTCCTCGGGCTTTTGCATGTTCTAACTCTTCTAATATGACGGTAGCAGCACCTTCGCCCATCACAAATCCGTCTCGGTTCACATCAAATGGACGCGAGGCATGAGTAGGGTCATCGTTACGGGTTGAAAGGGCGTGCATGGCATTGAATCCGCCAACTGCGGTTTCCACGATACAAGCTTCCGAACCACCGCTAATGACTACATCACATTTCCCCATTTTGATAAAATGATAGGCATCCACAATGGCATTGGCTGCAGAGGCACAAGCAGAACTTGTGATATAGTTAGGCCCTTTGAATCCATAATGAATGGATATAAAGCCTGGGATAAGATCTCCTAATACTTTAGGTATAAAGAAAGGGTTGAAACGGGGAATTCTATCGGATTCTAAGAAACATGCCACACTTTCTGTGATGGAGGTAAAACCTCCGATACCAGTACCGAAAATCACACCAGCGCGATTTAGATCGACCTTTTTGGTGTCCAAACCGCTGTCGAGAAAAGCTTCTTTGGTGGAGATCAGGGCATAATGAGAACAGGGATCCATTTTACGAGCTTCGCGATTGTCCATATAATCAAGGACATTAAAATTTTTTAACTCGCAAGCAAATTTTGTTTTAAAATGCTCAGGATCAAAATGAGTAATAGGACTTGCACCACTTACTCCATTTAGTAATGCTTCCCAATACTCCGAAACATTGTTTCCGATTGGAGTAAGTGCGCCAAGTCCTGTAATTACAACTCTTTTGAAATTCATTCGATAAATGGGGAGTATCTTACTATTTAATGGTTTGTTCAATAAATTTTACTGCGTCCCCAACAGTAGCAATCTTTTCAGCTTGCTCATCCGGAATTGAAATTCCAAATTCTTTTTCAAATTCCATAATTAATTCAACTGTGTCTAATGAATCAGCACCCAAATCATTGGTAAAACTTTTTTCAGGAGTTACATCTGCTGCGTCAACACTTAGTTTTTCTGCAATAATTGCTTGTACTTTGTCAATAATTTCTGCCATAATAATTCATTTTAAAATTAGCACGCAAAAATACTACTTTTTTCCATCCTTTTACTTTTATCTGATTTTTTTTGAATGTGTAAAATTTATGTATCTGTATTTCAGCTATTTATTTATTTGAATGGATTAACATTTATTAGGATTTTTATAGAATAAAATTTAATTGCATTGCCTAAATTTTATTCATAATCGAATCCAATTCGCTCAATTTTTTCCAAATTGTCAATTTGTCGCAATTTATCCATCAGTTCGGTCAGAGCTTTTACATTCTGAACATATAGCATCAGAGTTCCGCTAAAAATATTGTTTTTGGTTTCAATATTGAGAGAACGAATATTGAGATCCATTTGAGAAGATATGATGTCAATGATCTCTTTGATGATTCCTTTTTTATCGAACCCCGTTAGTCTGATACCGGAGAGAAACAAAATTTCTTGCTCTTTGCGCCATTTGGTTTTGATGATTCTATTTCCGAATTTTGACATTTGTTCAATGGCGCGTGGGCAATTGGTTTGATGTATGACGATTTCGTCGTTTGAAATTTGGAATCCCACTACCTGATCGCCCGGAATAGGATTGCAACAGTCGGCAATGATATGTTTAATCTTATCGGAAGTATCATCCAACATGAAGATTTCAGGATTTGTATCCAATTGTTCTTCAATTAATTCACTTAATGTCTTGTTGGTAATTTCGTCCGATACTTTTTTATGAAATTCTTCGAGATCAACATTTTTTTCATTGGAAAGGATTTTCTTGATTCTTTCTGCTGTTAATTTATTCATTGCCAGATAGTTCCAAAATTCAATGGGCGATTTTATTTTGGTTCCGGCTTGAACTTTTCCAATATTTTGGGGCGTAAAGGCTAAATTAAGCTCTTGAAAATATTGTTTTAAAATTTCTATTCCTTTGTCCGCTGATTTTTTCTGTTCAAGGCGAATCGCTTCTTTAATAGATTCTCTGGCTCTGGAAGTTTTGACATAATCGAACCATTCGGTTTTGGGCTTTTGCTTTTTAGAGGTGATGATTTCCACCTGATCTCCGTTTCTCAATACATGATTGGCTGGAACAATGTTGTAATTTACTTTAGCCCCAATACATTGATTTCCCAAATTTGAATGTAAGTCATAAGCAAAATCGAGCACGGTTGCCCCGGCTGCTAATACTTTCATGTCTCCTTTCGGAGTAAAAACGTATACTTCTTTTAAATTAAGATTCAATTTAATCTCATTGAGAAAATCAATGGCGTTGTGGTCTTCACTTTTAATGACTTCCCTGATTTTGGCCAACCAGTCTTCCACCCGGTTTTCATATTCTGCCGGATTTCTATTTTCTTCCTTGTATTTATAATGAGCGGCAAATCCCTTTTCTGCAATTTCGTCCATACGTCTGGAACGTATTTGTACCTCAATCCACTTGCCTGAATTACTCATGGCAGTTACATGGAGAGACTGGTACCCATTTGGTTTGGGATTGATCAGGAAATTTCTTTCTCGCGCTGAATTGGTTTTATACAGCCCTGTTACAATGGTATAAATAGCCCAGCAAATACGCATTTCATCTTCTGGAGCACTGTCGAAAACAAACCTGACGGCAAAAATATCATAGATGTCTTCAAAGTCGATTTTCTTTCTTTTCATTTTTTGATAAATGGAATAAATCGATTTCGTTCTACTTGACATTTCTGCGCTAATTCCTTTTTTTTTGAGATTTTCCTGAATGGGCTTCACAAAATCTTGAATTAAAGTTTGTCGTTCCAATTCCGAACTTTTCAATTTGGAATAGATAGAATGATAAGCATTGGGATCCGTATATTGCATGGCAAAGTCTTCCAATTCGCTTTTGATGGAATACAAACCTAAACGATGGGCTATGGGAACGTAAAAGTAAGAAGTTTCCGATGAAATTTTCCATTGTTTTTCGGGAGGCATAGAACTTAACGTCCGCATGTTGTGTAATCTATCTGCCAATTTTATGAGAATTGACAAAAATATTTTTCTGAAATTCTCTGCCTGAACAGAACTATCGCTGTCTATTACTAAATCCTCAATTTTGGTTAAACCGTCGATAATTTTGGCTACTTTATCTCCAAACATATCCCGGATATCGTCCAAAGTATAGTCGGTATCCTCCACCACATCGTGAAGTAAGGAACATACCACGGAGGTGGTTCCTAAATTAATTTCCTGAGATACAATTCTGGCAACAGCAATAGGGTGATAAATATAGGGTTCGCCGCTTTTACGACGCATATCTTGATGAGCATTTACCGCCAGCGTAAAGGCTTTGCGAATTAGTCTTCTTTGTTCGGGACTGGTTTTGTCATACATGTAACTTACTAATTCTCGATATTTTCTTACAATAGCTTTCTTTTCCAATTCTACGTTAGGAATGTACACCTCCATGATCTTTCGTTTTTTGAGTATTAATTCTTAATCAGCTTCTTCATTGTAACATTCTTTTTGTCTGTAATTTTAATAAAATAGCATCCTGTTGGATAAGTTTGAATGTTAATTTGATTAACGCCTGGTTTTAGATTTTGTTTTGTCACTAATTTTCCTGAAATATCAAAAATTTCACTTGTTATATGAGGATCATTACTTTCTATAGTAACATATAATATATGTTGAGCAGGAATGGGAAACAGGGTGTATTTACTTTCCGCAATGCTATGATCTTCCACGCCAACTGTATGAAGTGCTTTGAAAACAGCTTGATAGGCATTTATTTTTCCGTAACCAAAACGTTCGGGGCCAACTTGTTCGGTAAAACTATCTTGGTAGGCAGTGGTTATGAGTATCTCTTTTACTTGAGCAGATGATAAATAAGGATTTGCCTGTAAAATGAGGGCTACCACACCAGCTACAAAAGGAGACGACATGGAAGTCCCTGACAAGGGGACAAATCGGTAACTGCGGTCGTTGAATGTTACGGTTTTGGAAAACATTCCACTATAAGTGGTTGTGTAACTGGAAAGAGCTGATATGACGTTATTTCCCGGAGCAGAAATTTCTGGCTTTTGTCTCCCGTCGATGGTAGGACCGTAACTTGAAAAATTTGCAATTTGTCCACCCGTCCAATTTCCTGAAGGGGTTTGATATCGTGAATGATGCGCGGCAATGGAAATGGCACAATCTACATTGGCTGGTGTGCCAATTCCATATTGTGGATCTCCGTTTGCCCATTCGGGAAAAAGGGTTGGAGCATAGAAGTCTCCGCCCCAGTTTCCTACGTCATTGGTCAATTCTGCAAGGTTCCAGGCATGAAAATCTCCGCTTTCTGCGGTTACAAAAAGAGCAAAAGTATACTTGTTTCCGACCGGTTTTTTTAAACGAAGCCGTACTTCTGGTCTTCCGTTATAACTGTTGCTTTCTT
>JAVWBZ010000073.1:0-7866 GCA_036649255.1 Bacteroidales bacterium | reverse complement strand
TGAAAGTGATGGAAACTATTTTTAGGGAAAATAACATTCATTTTGAAATCACCCATATTGGAAATAAAGTGATTCAAGGATGTATGGATTGTGGTCAATGTGCCGAGAAATGTAATGAACAGTGTGTGATCTCCAAAGATATGGTGAATGAGGTGATTCAAAAATTAAAAGAAGCGGATGGCATTGTAGTGGCATCTCCCGTATATTATTCCGGAATTGCTGGCACCCTTAAAAATTTGTTGGATCGTGTCTTTTTTGTGGGAGGAGTCAATGATGGCATGTTTAAACATAAAATAGGAGCGGCTTTGGTGACTGTGCGACGGAGCGGAGGGTCCTCCACACTGGATGGTTTAAATCACTATTTTTCTATTTCTCAAATACCTATTGCTTCAGCCGATTACTGGAATATTATTCATGGAAGAAAGGAGGGCGAATTATACGAAGACAAAGAGGGAATTCAAATCATCAAAACCTTGGCCCATAATATGATTTGGCTCCTTAAAATGCGCGAAGCTACGGCCAACACCATTCCGAAACCAGAAACTGTAGCAAAGATCTGGACTAATTTTGTAAGATGAAACCGAGCGAGACATTTCGTTGGTTGTTGCTGCTATTCTGCCTTAATATAAGCGACGTTTTATCTCCGTTTCTCTTTTAAAACATTGCTCTTTCCTTTTGTCAATTGAGTGTTCTATCCAGTTCAAAATTCTGTCGTCGGAATATTGCCGATTTCCATGGTCATTAAGTGCTTATTGCAGGATACCGGCAAGAAGTGTATATTCCTTAGCTAATGAAGTGAAAAAAAACTTGATTGTCGGTGTTAATGCTGGCATTAAATCTTAGAAAATCATGATTGCTGACTGGGTAAAGGTTGAAAGTGGGGATTTCACGAAATTCTTTCAGAAGATTCAATAATCATTTTTTTAAAGAAGATAAATGTTTTTTATTACCATAAAGTAAATTTCAGGATGTTTATTCCAGTAGGAAAGTGAGTAATACGGGATTGTGATCGCTGTTTTTGAACTCGGTATCTAGATTGCAGGCGGAGGCTTTGATATTGTCAGATACAATGAAGCCGTCCAGTACCGATGTATAATTAATTCCTTTGACGTAAGGAAGGTCACAGCTTCGACAAGTGGGTACAGTGGTTGCATTATTAGCTTTTACTAACTGAAAGCCAGGAACCAAATCATGATTGGATAGGGTAAATACCCAATCGGGAACTTGCTGTTGCGTGGCAAAAGTGTTTTTGGTATCAAATAAAGTGTGGTTAAAGTCGCCTCCCACTATCACATAGTTTCCTTTTTCACGTTCCACGCTCATTACTTCATTCAGCATGGCCAATTGTTTTGCGCGCATTTTGCCGCCCTTGTCGTAGGCCGAAAGATGGCTGTTAATCAATACCAATTCTTTTCCGTTATCAACAGGTAAACGAAGAAGTACGAAACAACGGTCTAAATCGACAAATTTCTCTATAAAATTTTGATCTACCGGATAACTTTTCCGAGTGGCTTCGGTAATGGCATAACGGCTTAACGTTAGCAAACCGGAATAGGCTCTGCCGTGAGGTTCAAACAGCGGATACAATAAAAAGGGAGTGTGTAGATTAAGGGCATATACCGCAGCATATTCGGGAAACATGCACTCATAACTCTCCTTCTGATCGATATGATAGCTTCGTGTGGCAAAGGAATCCACTTCTTGTAGCAGACAAAAATCAGGATTTTTTGACATGACAGTAGTCATGGAACTTAAGGTGTTATCTCTCACAATATCAAAACTCTGTCCTCGCGAAAACTTTCCTTCTACCGGAGTGCCGTCCAGCATGGTACCTTTATCCAAGAAAAAAGAAAAATCTTGATTGTAAGCTCCAAAACCGAGGTTATAGGTTAAGGCGGTGTACTTTTTTCCGGTTTGCAAAATGGGCAGGTTTGAATTGGAAATCGTGAGGGGAATGTTGTCTGCAATGCGATAGTATCGGGATTCCATCCATATGGCATAAACACCAATTGACAATACTATGATGGCGAAGAAGATGGCAATGATCAGGGCGATTATTTTAAGATGTTTGATCTCCATTTGTTTTTATTAGGATTGACGAAATTCATGATAAATAAACAATGGCTTCGCGATATTGGTTCAATAAAATATAAAATTCGCTATTTTTGCAAACTTGAATTTAAACCATCGCATTTTATAATCATGAATATCAAAGAAATATATCGTAAATTATCACCCCCCACTTGGTTCTGTATCTTATTTGCTCTTTGGTATTTACTTAATTTGGTGCAAGGATATTGTACCGATTTGGCCGATGATGAAGCATATTACTATTTTTATTCACAACACTTGGCATGGGGCTATTTTGACCATCCTCCCATGTTGGCCTTGCTGATCAAGTTGGGTTATACTCTCTTTCATAATGAATTAGGGGTAAGATTTTTTATTATCTTGTTACAACCGTTCTATCTATGGTTAATTTGGGACATGATCAAACCTCCTCATTTTTCCAAACGACAAGTAACGACCTATTTTCTCATCTGTTTTTCCATCCCATTGATGCAACTATATGGTTTTATGGCTGTTCCGGATGCTCCGTTGCTTTTTTTCTCCGCTCTCTTTTTGTGGAGTTACCACCAATTTTGTAAAAATGATTCATGGCCGGTTGTCTTTCTCATGGCCTTTTCAATGGCAGCTTTGGCTTACAGTAAATATCATGGTGCCATAGTGGTATTCTTTGTATTGCTTTCCAATTTGAAAATATTCAGAAATTATAAAATATATGTAGCCGGTCTGGTTGCTTTTCTGTTGATTTTGCCTCATTTATATTGGCAATATACGCATGAGTGGATTACATTTCAGTATCATCTAATCGGCAGAAATTCAGGTTTTAATGGTAAAAATATCCTCAGATACGGAATGAATTTGTTACTTATTTTTAATCCGCTTTTATTGCCTATATTGATTAAATCATGGAAAAAGGTTTGGAAATCAAATGCTCTTTTTAAAGCATATGCTTATATGATGATAGGTTTTGTTGTTTTTTTCGCCTATAATAGTTTCTATAAGGAAATACAAGCCCAATGGATGATTCCACTCAGTTTTTGTGTCATCTCTTTTATTTTTGCGTATGTGATTCAGCATGATAAGGCAATGAAATATGTCAACATCGTAGGAATCATTTCTCTTTTCTTCTTTTTGTTGATGCGAATTTATATTTTGTTTTTCCCTCTGGGAAATAATGCTGAATTATATAAAAGTCAAGAAACATATCATCAACTCTATGATGCGGTGGGAGGAAAACCGGTTATTTTTATGGGGCATTATCAAATGGCTTCTAAATATCGTTTCTATACCAAACAGGAAGCGTATGCTCAATCCAATGTTTTTTACCGGCAAACCCAATTTGATTTGGAAAAAGTGGATGAAAAACTGTTGGGACAAAAAGTGGCGGTTCAAACATGGAATACCGGACAATGTGTTACATTACCCAATAAAAAGAAATTCTATTTCCAGTTTGTTGAGAAATATCAACCTGTCAAAGAGGTAAAAGTGTATTGCGATCCATTGCCGGAAATTGTACCGAACGGAACAATTCTCCATACCCGTATTCGTCTTTATAATCCTTATTCAGATACTTTGCGGATAGATAATTCTTGTGTGAAAGTGGTGCTCTACCTCTTCCATAAATCGGAAATATTGCTGCTACTTCCGATGGAGGGAGCAGTTGGTGAAATTCCGGCTAAAAGTAGCAGATTTTTTGATCTATCTTGGTCAATTCCACAGACGATGAAAGAGGGTTATTACCAGATAGGATTTTCTGTGCAGGCTTATCCATTGCATTCGTGGATTAATGGCAAGACTGTTCCTATACAAGTGGTAACATCGAACAAAACGGAGAATTGAAATGTGTGGGGAACGTTAGACTTATTTTTATCGGATTCATAAAATTGTATTTTCACGACTTTGGTCATCAATAATTTTCATATGCATCAATATCAAACAGAAACGGTTCAAAAGGCTTTTATAGTGGGCATTGTTTTAAATTCGATTTTTGTTATCACCGAATTTATTGCAGGAATCTGGAGCGGATCCATGGGATTACTTTCCGATGCTGGGCACAACTTAGGAGATGTGTTTAGCTTAATCTTGGCCATGATTGCTTTTCGTTTGGCAAAAGTTCAGGCTACAAAAAAATATACCTATGGGCTAAGGAAAAGCACCATTCTGGTATCTTTGGTGAATGCGATTATCTTGTTGATAACGGTCGGAATTATTATAGCTGAAAGTATAGATAAACTCAGAAATCCTCAACCAGTTCAGGGAATGGTCATCATGATAGTTGCCGGAATAGGGGTACTCATTAATGCCGTAACGGCGTGGCTTTTCATGAAAGATAAAGAACATGATCTAAATATAAAGGGAGCTTTTCTGCATTTAGCTGCGGATGCCTTGGTTTCAGTGGGGGTGGTGATTTCAGGCATTGTCATTCTATATACCGATTTTTATTGGATTGATTCTGTGATAGGCTTGATCATTGCTTGCATTATTGTGTATTCAACTTGGAATTTGTTGCGAAGCAGTTTAAGATTAACCTTAGATGGCGTGCCTGAAAATATTGATTATGATGCTATTACGAAAATCATAATAGAAACACCCTATGTAAAAGGGGTGCATCATTTACATATATGGGCGCTGAGCACGACCGTCAATGCATTGACAGTTCATGTTAAGATTTCCGATCTTGGAGAAATGGAAAACATCAAACAGCAATTAAAAGAAAGATTGCATAAAGCTGGTATAGATCACGTTACAATCGAATTTGAAGATGATCATTGTCAATGTTCGGAAACACAATTTCTGTCACCTGTTCAATCATAAAACGGGAAGAAAAAGCAAGGCCATACGATAAACCAAAAAAGCAACACCCCAAGCAACACCGATAGAATAGAGCGCTGAAAAAATAGCCCATTTCCAAGTTCCGCTCATCTTTCTTATTGTAATAAAAGTGGCAATACAAGGCATGTAAAGCAATGAAAAGATAATGAAAGAAAGTGCAACGGCTTCATTGAAAACAGGTTTTCCTGCCCGATTTCCATCTATATATTTTTCGTCCTTAATACGACGAATTAAATTAACCGAATTTTCTTCACTGTCATCGGCACGATACAATACTCCCATAGTCCCAATAATGAACTCTTTGGCTGCCAATCCAGTAACCAAACAAATACTCATTTTCCAATCAAATCCCAGCGGTGTCATCACAGGTGAAATGAAAGTACCGAATTGTCCCAAGTAAGAATTTGCCTGCCTGTAAGCGGCATTGTCGAGCATCAATTCTTCGAGTTGTCTATTTTTAAGCGAATCGGGTAGGGTAGAATCGCGCTTGATTTGAGTTAATTCCGATTGGTAATGAGGCATGTCTTTGTTGGGAAAATGATCCAATACCCAGATAATCATAACGGCAAAGAGGACAATAGTTCCTATTTTTTTCAGATATTCGTAAGAAGAGTCCCAAATTAAGCTGCCTACATAGCGAGGAGTAGGTCTTTTTAATGGCGTAACGATGATTTTATGATATCGGTTATGATGCTGTTGTTCTTCTTCAATGGGATGCTGATGCTGATGACTTTCTTTATGATGTTTAGGATAAAAGTATAGTTTATTGAGAATGATAGCCGTTAGAATGGCTACTAGCAATCCGATGCCATATATGCAAAACAACGTTAAAACCGGATATTTTGGAAAAAAAGTACCGATTAATAATACAAAAACCGGCATTCTGGCACTACACGACATGAAAGGAATCAGTAACATGGTCAGGATTTTCCCGTCTTTTTCAGGAATATTTTTAGTGGCCATAATAGCAGGTACATTACAACCGAATCCCATTAACAAAGGGATAAATGCATTTCCGTGCAGGCCGATTCGATGCATTAATTTATCCAAAATAAGAGCCGCACGTTGCATGTATCCGGTAGATTCATAAATGGAGGTAAATAAAAAAAGAATCACGATATTGGGTAAAAAAGAGAGTACATTTCCCACACCGTCAATCACTCCGTTGCAAATAAAATCCAATAAATAACCGGAAGACAATTTAGCTGATAAATAGATTTTTAATTGATCCAACAACCATAAAATTCCTTCACGGGGATAAGCTCCAAGAGTAAAAGTAGAAAAAAACATAAGCCACATTAGAAAGAGAAAAATCAAACTTCCCCAAAACTTATGTGTAAGTATGTAATCTATTTTTTTACGATTAATTTTCATGTTGATGGTGTAATTATAAGTTATGAATCAAGGAAGTAAACACATCTCTGTTATCAGTATCAGCGATTTATCATCAATCATTCATAACTCATAACTAACAATGATTAACCATTCAATACTACCAAGCATTTAATGGTCTTTGAGACATCATTTCATTGGCCTTTTTGGCTACTTTTGCAATGACATTGGCATCATCAATATGACTGATTACTTCATCAATAAGGGATACGATATCGTCCATTTCGTTTTCTTTGAGTCCGCGAGAAGTGATGGCTGGAGTCCCTACACGAATTCCGGAAGTACTGAAAGGAGTTCTGCTGTCGAACGGTACCATATTTTTGTTAATGGTAATGTCGGCCTGCACCAAGGTATTTTCCACCTTTTTACCTGTAATGTCAGGAAATTTTGTACGAAGATCTATGAGCATTAAATGATTATCAGTACCTCCGCTGATTACTTTGTAACCTCTGTCGATGAATGCTTTACACATGGCTTGTGCATTCGTTTTTACTTGTTTGATATAGGCCAAATATTCATCAGATAGACATTCTCCGAATGCCACGGCTTTGGCTGCAATAACATGTTCAAGAGGGCCACCCTGAATTCCCGGAAATACTGCACTATCAAGAATTTGAGACATCATTTTAACTTCACCTTTTGGAGTAGTCAAACCCCATGGATTGACAAAATCTTTACCCAGCATGATCAAACCGCCGCGAGGGCCGCGTAACGTTTTGTGCGTGGTAGTGGTCACAATATGACAATATTGCATCGGGTTGTTCAATAAACCGCGAGCAATTAAACCGGCCGGATGAGAAATGTCGCCCATTAATAAAGCTCCGATTTTATCGGCAATTTCTCTCATTCTTTTCCAATCCCAATCTCTGGAATAGGCAGAAGCACCTCCAATGATCAATTTTGGGCGTTCGCGAAGGGCTATTTCTTCCATTCTGTCGTAGTTGATGGTACCAGTTTCTTCGTCAACAGTATAGGCAACGGCTTTATAAAGAATGCCAGATGAGTTAACAGGAGATCCGTGAGAAAGATGCCCTCCGTGAGAAAGATCCAATCCCATGAAAGTGTCACCGGGTTTTAAGCAAGACATCAAAACAGCCATGTTGGCTTGTGCACCAGAATGTGGTTGTACATTGGCCCATTCGGCGCCAAAAAGTTGACATACGCGATCAATGGCCAATTGTTCGGTTTGATCCACAATTTGACAACCACCATAATAACGTTTACCGGGGTAACCTTCTGCATATTTGTTGGTTAATACGGAACCCATCGCTTCCATTACTTGATCGCTTACAAAATTTTCAGATGCAATCAATTCAATTCCATTAGTTTGACGTTTACGTTCTTGCTGAATTAAATCAAAAATTTGAGTGTCTCTTTTCATAATTGTTATTATTTATATTGATAATTTTTATTTTTCAAAAACAGGTTGCAAAATTACACTATTTTTATGTAAAAAAGTTTATTCGTAATTACCTTTTTTCTTTCCGAAATTGTATGCTATATAAGCACATAAATAAAAAGGCTTGGCTTTGTTATAGGCCATTTGCTGAAGGTAAGGAAAAATCATATCAATAG
>JAVWBZ010000072.1:0-7872 GCA_036649255.1 Bacteroidales bacterium | reverse complement strand
CCGTCGTTTGGCAAAGGAATTTGCCAGAATTGAAAACAAATATGCCAATCCTTTGGATGAAGAGTTAATCTATTCCTTGTTTAAGAACTTTACTTATATTATTCCCCAAGGAAGCCCTATGGCCGGTATTGGAAATAATTACCAGATCGCTTCTTTATCCAACTGTTTTGTTATAGGAAACGATAGCCGTTCAGACTCTTACGGAGGTATTATGAAAATGGATGAAGAACAAGTGCAGTTGATGAAACGTCGCGGTGGAGTGGGACACGATCTTTCTCATATTCGGCCAGCAGGAAGCCATGTTAAAAACTGTGCTTTAACTTCAACAGGTGTAGTTCCCTTTATGGAAAGATACTCAAATTCAACTCGTGAAGTGGCACAAGATGGTCGTCGCGGAGCCTTGATGCTTTCCATTTCTATTAAACATCCCGATGCCGAGAATTTTATAGATGCCAAGATGACAGAAGGCAAAATTACCGGAGCCAATGTTTCCGTAAAAATAGATCATGAATTTATGGAATGTGTCAAAACCGGAACTCCCTATATCCAACAATATCCTATTCATTCCGATCATCCTAAGATACGAAAAGAGATCAATGCAGGACAATTATGGGATAAAATTGTTTTCAATGCATGGAAATCAGCTGAGCCGGGTGTTCTATTCTGGGATACCATTACGCAGGAAGCCATTCCCGATTGTTATGAAAGCGACGGATTTAAAACCGTTTCTACCAATCCTTGCGGTGAAATTCCGCTTTGTCCGTACGATAGTTGCCGCCTGATTGCACTCAATCTTTACAGTTATGTTGAAAATTCGTTTACAGAAGAAGCCAGTTTCAATATGCCTCTGTTTAAACAACATGTTCAATATGCACAAAGATTGATGGATGATATTATAGATCTTGAAATTGAAAAGATTGATCAAATTATTGCAAAAATAAAAAATGATCCCGAAACCGATGATGTGAAAAGAGTGGAATTGGATCTTTGGCATAAAATAAAAACACAATCATTAAAAGGGCGTCGTACTGGTTTGGGTATTACTGCCGAAGGCGACATGCTGGCAGCACTCGGAATTCGTTACGGCTCGGATCACGGAAACGCTTTTTCTACGGAAATACATAAACAATTGGCTCTTTCTGCTTACCGTTCTTCCGTAACCATGGCCAGAGAACGTGGTGCCTTTCCTATTTACAGCTGCATTAAAGAAGGACACAATCCATTTATTCTTCGCCTGAAAGAGGCCGACGAAAAACTATATGACGATATGATTCGCTACGGAAGAAGAAATATTGCCCTTTTGACCATTGCTCCTACAGGAAGCGTAAGTATTTGTACACAAACAACTTCCGGCATTGAACCGGCTTTTAATGTGGTGTATAAAAGAAGAAGAAAAGTAAACCCTAACGATCTTAATAATCGTAAAAATACCACTCGCGATGTTACCGGTGATTATTTTGAAGAATATATGATATTTCATCCTAAATTTATGGTTTGGGCGGAAAAACAGGGGTGTTCAAAGGAACAGTTAAAAGAGATGAGTGAGCAGGAAATCAACCTTCTGGTTGAAAAATCTCCTTATTATAAATCTACTGCCGCCGATACCGACTATTTGAAAAAGGTTGAATTGCAAGGCTCCATCCAAAAATGGGTGGATCACTCTATTTCCGTTACCATCAATCTTCCGGCCAATACAACTAAAGAAACGGTAAGATCGCTTTATATTAAAGCATGGGAGGTGGGTTGCAAAGGAATGACCGTTTATAGAGATGGTTCGCGTGATGGTGTTTTAAATTCGGCCTCTTCTAACAAAAAAGCGGATGAAAATCTGACTCCTAAGAATTTTAAAAGACCGAAAGAGTTGAAAGCAGAAATTATCCGTTTTAAAAATAATAACGAAGATTGGGTTGCTTTTATCGGATTGAGAGAAGGTATTCCGTATGAAGTTTTTACTGGTAAAACGGAAGATGAACGTTTCCCTATTCCAAAATGGGTTGAACGCGGAAATATCATCAAAGTACGCCATGAAGACGGAACAAAATCATATGATTTTCAATATTATGATAAGGATGGATATGAAGTATTAATGCGTGGTTTGTCACGTTGTTTTAATCCCGAGTTTTGGAACTATGCCAAAATGATATCCGCTTTGTTGAGACACAATATTCCATTGGAAAATATTGTCAATATTATCTCCGGCCTTAATTTTCGGGAAGATACTATCAATTCTTGGAAAAATGGGGTTATTCGGGCTTTAAAGAAATTTATTCAGGACGGAACCAAGCAAAAAGGAGTGATTTGCCCCAGTTGTGGACAAGAAGGTACCATGGAATTTAAAGAAGGTTGCCTCACTTGTTCTCATTGCTCTTATTCGAAATGCGGATGATAAAAAACAGTTACCTTTTTTGATATTTGGCAAAGAGCGATGATTTTTCATCGCTCTTTGCCTCTAAAAGCTAAAAAAACACTATTTTTGCATCCTTTAAAAAGAGCCATTGATGAAAAATTTAAGCATGATTGCAGCAGTGGGAAATAACGGAGAACTTGGATATGAAAACCAACTTCTTTGTCATTTACCTGTTGATTTAAAAAGATTTAAAAAGATAACCTCGGGCTGTACCGTCTTGATGGGGGATAAAACTTGGGAATCTTTACCTAAGAAACCGCTTCCAAACCGGAGAAATATTGTGATTACACTCAACCGGGAAGCCTGTTATTTGAATTGTGAAATGGCTTATTCCATTGAAGAGGCAATGGCGTTGCTTGATCCTGAAGAAGAGGCTTTTATCATAGGAGGAGCTACCATTTATAAACTCTTTATTGATCGAGTTCAGATGCTTTATATTACCCGAATTTTGTCTGATTTTCAGGCAGATGTTTTTTTCCCAACTATAGATTCCAAAACATGGGAATTAACGGAAGATCAATTTGTTCCTAAAGATGAACATAATGAATATGATCTTCGTTTTCAAATTTACGAATTAAAAAAATTATAATAATTAATATTGAATCATAATGAAAAAGTTTTGGCTATTTAGTGCGCTCATTGTAATAACGATCAATATATATGCTCAAAAAGAAGTTTCCATTCCTTATCCGGAGCTTCCGATGGATGAAAATACCGGTTTGGTTACTTATAAAGAGGTGATTCAACAGCCCGGTACCTCACAAGAGCTATTTGATCGTGCCATGCTTTGGGTAAAATCGTTCTATAAGAATACGTCCGAAGTAATCAAAAGCAGTGACCGGGAAACCGGTGCCATTGAAATGCGTTCCAGTGTAAGGATATACGTGGTAAAACCCGATGGAACAATGGCCTTTAAAAATATTGTATATTATAATTTTAAGCTGGAATGTCGTAGTGGGCGATATCGTTATACCATTACCGATTTCAATGAAAAAGCCGCTTCTGCCGCTCCGATAGAAGTTTGGCTTAAGAGTGAAAATCCCAAATGGGAAATTGGCCAATATGCGTATCTTAACCAAATAGATGAACAGATTCGTGCCTTGGTAGAATCCTTAGAGGAGGGAATGAATCCACCTAAAGTAATTATTGATGAATGGTAAAATAAAATATGCGTTTTGTGTTCTTTTGACCCTCCTTTTTTCTTCTTGTGAAAAGAAGGAAAAATTGGGGCAGTTGGAATTGAAATTTGATTTTAATGTGGATGGTGCCACTTTTGTACAAGATAAACAAATTTATACCAATGCTGCCGGAAATAAGTATGAAATCAATGAAATTATGTTTTTTATTTCCGATGTTATCTTAACCAAAGAAGATGGTGCTACTTATAAAGTTAAAGATCACAATTCTATTCATTATGTGGATTATGATCTTCCAGCCACTTTAAACTGGAAGATATCCGATCAAATCCCTGTCGGAAGTTACAAATCTTTGTCTTTTGTGTTTGGATTTCCTCCAGAGAAAAACAAAAACAACTATTTCACCGATCCTCCCGAAAGTAATATGTTTTGGCCAGCCACATTAGGGGGAGGCTATCATTATATGAAAATCAATGGCAAATGGGATTCTGATGGAATTTCCAAGAACTTGAATTTCCACACGGGAATAGGTCAAATTAGAAACGAGGCTGGAGAGATTACAGAATATGTTCACAACCATTTTACGGTTACCCTTCCTGTTCACTCCTTTATAATTACAGAAAGCACCACTTCAGTGGTGCTTAATATGAATCTTAACAACTGGTTTAATACGCCCCATATATATGATTTCGACTATTGGGGAAGTAGCATTATGCAAAATCAAACAGCTCAGGAAGTAATCAGGGAAAACGGTGCCGATGTTTTTACGATTAAATGATCGTACCCGTTTCCGTTATTTTTAGTATTACTTCCATATCGTTATATTCCAATTCTACTTGATAATAATTTCCATTTGGAGTTTCCAAAAAATCAGCTTCTTCTATTTCATAATGAGCATATTGTGAGTTTTGAATGGCAACGGTGACAGCAGCAGGTAATTGATTGATGTGGATTTCTGTTGATGTAGAAAGCCATGTTCCTGATAAATCGAACCAAATTTCTTTGGGGATTTGGCCATCAATGATTTCAATCTCATAATGGTTTACTTCTTGATCAAATTCTATGATTCTGGCATTTGGATGATGTGTGGTAAGATATTGTTGGATGCTTGCAGGAATAACACCTATAATTTCATCTTCATAATCATTGTCATCGTTCAGATCGTCTTCAAATTCTACCCTGATTAAAATACCGTCGGCAGAAAAATAGAGTTCTGCTTCTACGTTATTTTGTTCCAATTCAATTACATATACTATTTCTACACCGGGTCTTTCCAATTGATCTACCTCCTCAATTTTCCAAGCAGCATATTCGCTGGCATAGAAAGCAGTACGAACCATTTCAGGCAATTCGTTAAAAGTAACATCACTTTCTGTCATCTTCCATGAACCTGAATTTTCATACCATGCCGATTTAGCCATATTGTTTTGTTTAAAATTGGCGATGGTATAAACGCCCTTGATCTTCCAGGTAACATTCTTTGCATCAGGATACTGATTTTCAAAAGCAGCTTTTATTTGTTTGTTTACTGTGACACCTTCATCTTTATGACAGCTTGACAATACAAAAAAGGCAAAAGCAATAGCCATTAGTTTCAACATTTTTGATTTCATAAAATTTAAATTTAATCATTATAAAAGATAAAAGCACAAAATAAACTGATAAAACTGAAATACAATTGAATAAAGATGATTCTTTAAAATATTTTTCGATCTTTCTTAATTATTGTGATGCAAAAATAGAGGAATGGGGCGGTTTATTTGGAGGAGTCAATGGTTACCAACTTGTAACCGAAACCATATACCGCTTTGATTTCGATAGTGGCTTCTGCTTCTTTCATTTTTTTTCTGATATTTTTTATATGTGCATAAATGAAGTCAAAATTATCAACTTGATCGAAATTATCACCCCAAACGGCTTCGGCCAGTGTCTCTTTTCCAATCAGATGATGAGGTCGGTTCATGAAAAAATAGAGAATATCGTACTCTTTACGTCCTACTTCTATCGCATGATCGGCTATGGTGATCATATTTTGCTCGGGTAATATTTTCACGTTTCCCAGTTCAATATAAGAGCATCCTTTTTGATTGTTTCTACGGATGATGCTTCTGATTCTGGCAGAAAGTTCAGCCAAATGAAATGGTTTGGCTAAATAGTCGTCCGCTCCCAAGTTGAGCCCCGTGACTTTGTCTTCAATAGAATTTTTTGCCGAAATAATGATTACATTTTTAGGGTTTGGAGAATGTTTGATTTTTTCTAGCAACTGTAATCCGTTCCCATCGGGCAGCATGATATCCAGCAAAATGCAATCATATTCGTGCATTCCTATTTTTTCCGTGGCAGTGTAAAAGTTTTGGGCAACTTCTACCACATATTTTTCTTTTTCAAGAACACATTGCATCAATTCCCTTAAAGAAGGTTCGTCTTCTACAATTAAAATTTTCATTTTATAGTTTCATTTTTTCTTCTTTAAAAATAGTCTTAGAGATTTCGTAAGATTCATTCATGAGCATCAAAGCGGCTTTTTCGAGGTCAATGGTTTTATCTCTGTTCCGAATTTTGTTCCGGTAGGTAAATTTCCAGATGATCTGTTCTTGTGGGGCAAGGTTGGCCGTAATAGTCTCTATTGATTTTTCATTGGCCGTGTTTCCGTTGCCGGTCTCTTCCCATGATAAGGTACTTTTAAAAGTTTCTTGCCGATAGCTGATGGCAATTGGGCTGTTCCCATTTACAAATATGAATGTAACCAACATTTTCGACGGATCGGAAGTACCCTTTGTAAGGGTTCTATTATATTGATATTTAAAATTTCCGTTACTGTCAACCAACCGATCGCTTTGAGCAAAACAGTTGATTGAAAATAATAGAAAAAAAATCCATACACCTTTTTTCATTCTTGAAATTGATTAATCCACTCGGCCACTTCAACGGCAGAGATGGAATTCATACATTTATAATGTTTTTTCGGACATTTTTTGAATCCTAATTTTGAGCAGGGGCGACAACTAAGGGTACAAATTTCAAATACTCTGAACAGAAATGGTTCGCCGGGTAAATAGGGATACATGCCAAATTCGGGTACGGTATTGCCCCAAAGAGAGGCAATTGGTTTATGCAAGGCGGCCGAAATGTGCATCAAACCGGTATCTCCTGTGAGTACACAATTACTTTGTTTAATGATGGAAGCCGACTGATGCAGTGAAAATCTCCCACATCCGTTATAGGCACGCTCTCCTAAACGGGCTACGATTTCTTCCGCCGTAAAAATTACATCTTTTCCTCCTAATAACATGATCGGTTTGTGTAAAATAGTGGCAATTTCAATGATTTTTTGAGCCGGAATGCGTTTGGTGCCATGAATACTGCCTAATACAACCGCTACAAAACCATCTTCAAAAACAATGGGTAAATCCAGTTTGTCAAATTCTTCCTTTTTTGGAATATAGTATTCCAGTCCCTTGTGATCGTTTTGCACCTGTAAAGGCTTGACAGCATCAAAATATAGATTCACAATGTGTTGATTGGGAAGCAAATTGATTTTTAAATTGACAAAAATCCACTTTTTTATATTGTGCTTGTTGAAAGTTGACCAAGGAACATGCAAGGCATGACAAATTTTTTTAGACTTTTTATTTTTTTGTAAATCAACAATATAATCAAAATGTTCTCCATTTAATTCGGTAATACAACTTTGAATACTACCGCAAAATGTATGAACTTTGGTGATGTGTGGATTAGGAATTAGAATATTTTCGTTCTCTTTTTTTGTTAAATAATGAATTTCAACAGGTTTAACTTGCTCCTTTATTGCCCGAACGACAGGCGTGGTTAAAACAATATCTCCGATAGAGCTGAATCTAATAATGAGTATTTTTTTACAACACGAAGGAGGTTGCGTTTCGTCCATTTCAAAAATATTTAAAGGTTATTTCTTTCATTTTTAAGGCAAGTCATGACGGGGTTTCCATAGATATGAAGAAGGTTATTCATCATTTTTTCGAAAGAAACATCTTCCGTGACGGCTTTTTTATGAAGATAGGCAGTAAATTTTTCTTTTTGTTCGATCGTATAGCGATCTGAAAATTCGTTTCCGTTTTGCAAAATATCGTAAGCAATGTAATTGGTGGGAAAAAGTTGATAATTCTGATAAATCTGACAGTCTATCAATTTGCAAACTTCATTAATTTTATCGTTGCTATTAAGGAGCGGTGAAATGTGGTTTAACTCTTCTATCAGAGGTTTTCCGATTACCAGACAGGCTTCCCCCTTAAATCCGAAAATTCCCTGTTTAATACTTTCGAAATCTTCTCCCGCTTTTTTCTGATAAGG
>JAVWBZ010000071.1:0-7916 GCA_036649255.1 Bacteroidales bacterium | reverse complement strand
ATTCTCTCCTTCTTTTCTGTTTACCCTTTAACTCATCTGCCAATTGTTTCTCTTTCGATTTCAGTTGTTCCGTCGTTTTGGTTTTATTATATCGGTCAATCTCGAGTTGCTTTACTTCCTTCTCTTTTCCTTCAAGCAATCCCAATTTTTCCGATTTCAACATAACAATTTCATCATTCTTCTTTTTAATCTCTTCTTTTGTCTGATTAATAAGTTCAAATTGATGTTTTACATTATTGGCAAAAACAGCATAATATTTAATTCTTCTAAACATTTGAGAAAAATCTTCAGCCGCAAGCAAAAAGGTGACCTTATCTATCATCTTTCTATTTTTATAAGCTAAATAAACCACTCTGGAATAGTCAGACTTCATATATTCCAATTTTTTATCCAGATCCTGTAATAATTTTATGTTCAAATCCAGCTCTTGTTCCATGGAAAATATTTCAGTATTAAGGGTAGTAATAAGTTCTTCTCTATTTTCTATTTGCCGCCTTAAGACCGAAAGTTGCTGTAAAGAAGCGTTTTTATTTTTTTGGGTCTGTTCCAAGATTTTTTTGGTGTTGGCAATTTCCGTTTCTATCTTTTTCTTATCATTTTGTAACTGCTTACTTTTAGACTGAGCAACAGTAAAATAGAGAGTTCCGCAAGCAACTACTATCGTAACAACGAAAACCTTCAGGAAAACCGAATGATTGAACTTTATCATTTGTGAACTTAGAAAAGTAATATTTATATTTAATGTACAATCCACAAAAATACAATGAATCTTTTTGATTTTTGAGAAAAATGTTTTTTTTTATTCACACAAAATAGTGGAAAAGATAGAGATAACTTTTTTTATTTTTTTTTCAAAACTGATGTCAAGTAAAAAAAAAGAGTATCTTTGCCGCATTATTTTAAATTTATATTTTTATATGAACATTTTTATTGGAAGTCTTCCTTACTCAGTAAAGGATAGCGATTTAGAAAAGATCTTCGAAGTTTACGGAGAGGTTACATCAGCAAAAGTTATTTCTGACAAATTCAGTGGCAGAAGTAAAGGTTTCGGTTTTGTTGAAATGTCTGACGATGAAGCGGCACAAAAAGCAATTGATGCGCTTAATAATTCAGAAATTGGTGGCCGTGCTATCGTTGTAAACAAAGCCAATGATAGATCCGAAAGCCCTAGAAGAGAAAGAGATAATGGATATAACAGAAGATACTAAATAGCATTTTTCTCATAGAATTATCTTAAAAAAAGGTTGTCTTAAGGCAACCTTTTTTGTTTTTCATCTCCTCTTCAATTTCTTCCTAAATAGATGTATCCGTATTGCAAGAATCCTATTATTTGGAAACATAAATTACACTCTTCTTCCAATGGATTATTTCCTTATTGGCGTATTTATATATAGTCGTAAGTAGCTCCTAATGCTATTCGGTCATGAACGTAATATCATAAAATAGTAAAAAATAGAATCCTGAAAATTATAAATCAAAATAATCTTTTCTTTTGTATCTTTGCTTCTTATTACTTAAATTCTTATGTCACTTTTTACAAAATTCAGAAGCAACGCAAATATCCTTAGTATATTGGTTATCATATACGGATTATTTGTAGTTCTATTCGAGTTCTTTGGAAAACCAGAACCATCTGTAATAGAACTAATTAATGATACAGATTTCTTTATCAACATCATCATGATCATTACTTTTGGCTGGCTTTTTTACCATGCCAAAAACAAGCGAAAATTCATGAAAACAGGATGGCTTTTTCTCCTGGCCGCAATTCCATCTGTAGGTCCTTTAGCCAATATTTACGATTACATGCAAATCTTCCGTATTGTTGTACTTTCCCTCATTTTAACTTCCGATACGATGAACGAATTTGAGCGAAAACGCAATATCGAAAGCAATCTGTTCTTTGCAGGTATGGTTATCATATTAATCATGCTTATCTGCGTTATCTTGGTTTTACATTTTGAAAATGTGCCGCAAGGGAATATCAAAACTGCCTTTCAAGCGATCTATTGGGCCGTTACAACAGTGACGACCGTGGGGTATGGTGATTTCTATCCGGTAACCACTGGTGGTCAAATTGTTACCATGATTTTGATTATATGTGGAATCAGTTTTATTATACCGGCCTTCAGTTATGTTGGCCTCCTATTGAAAAATCCATACAAAAAAAATAATGAAGATCATCAAAAAACTAACATTCTGGATTGATAATGCACGATACAATGCTTTACCTCAAAGTTTACTTCCTGCTATTGTAGCCGTTTTTGCCGCTTCTCAACAAAATACATTTTCTCTGTTCTATGCCCTTCTGGCAGTTATGGGCATTATTTTTGCGCACCTATCCATGAACCTTCTGGATGATTATTTCGACTACAAAAATAAAGGTACCACTATCAGAAATCAGCTAGCTGCTGGCGGAATACGTTCCAGAATTGCCAAATGTGAATATCTTACTTCAGGACAAGCCTCTGTCAAGCAGCTGTTAACAGCCTCTGCGCTTTTTGCTTTGTTGGCTCTTTTTTTCGGCACTTTCATTTTAATCAAACAAGGAATAGGCATTTTATATATCACTCTTATTACCACCTTTTTCGGAATTTCTTATTCGGGAATACCTTTTAAATTCAGTTATCATGGAATGGGTGAATTGGTAATTGGGCTCATTTTCGGACCTCTATTAATGTCGGGAGTTTTCTATGCTTCCTGCGTAATGTTATCTACTTTTATTTTTTTTATTTCGGTTCCTGTTTGACTCTTGGTAGCCAATATTTTATTCACCCACTCTATCATGGATATGGAACCGGATAAACGTGCCAACAAAATAACCTTAGCTGTACTATTCAACAATATGAAAATAAACCTCTTCCTTGCTTTTTGTTTTATATTTCTTCCTTTTATCATTATGATCATAGGTATTGAATGTCATTTTTTAAGCAGATGGTTTTATTTGGTTTTACTCTCTTTGCCGAATGCCATTCATCTTTTTTATTTAATGATTCAATTTGCCAAATACCCTCAAAAAAAATTAACGCCCAAATGGTGGATGCAGCCCATGGAACGCTGGAATGAAATTACCAAAATCGGAATTGATTGGTTTATGATACGATGGTATTCTTCACGCAATCTTATCTTGTTTTTCTGTTTATGGATTATCATCGCTCTTTTTATCAGTAAAGGAGTATAAAAAATTCACAAAAAATCGTATTTTTGCAGACTAAAAAAGAAAAGAAAAGATGAACGATTTACTGGAAAAATTAGAAGCTATTTATCATCGTTGGTTGGAGATTGCAGACGAAATTGCAAAACCGGACGTCATGTCAGACATGAAACGCTATATCAAGCTGAATAAGGATTATAAAGATTTGCAGGCAGTAGTAGATGCTTATAAAAGTTACAAAAACATCACCGAGAATATTATCAATACCAAAGAAATTTTAGCAACGGAGAAAGACGAAGATTTTAGGGAAATGGCAAAAAGTGAGTTAGACCATTTTCTTGAACAACGCGACACCATGGAAGAGGAAATTCGCTTGTTGTTGCTCCCTTCCGATCCGCAAGACAGCAAAAATGCCCAAGTTGAAATAAGGGCTGGTGCTGGAGGCGATGAGGCCAGCATCTTTGCGGGCGATCTTTTTAGAATGTATCAACACTATTGTGATAAAAAAGGATGGAAAATTGAAGTCCTTTCCATGACTGAAGGAACCGTGGGAGGATACAAAGAAATCGTGTTCAACGTTGTAGGAGATGGCGTTTATGGATTAATGAAATATGAATCAGGGGTACATCGTGTTCAACGCGTGCCACAAACCGAAGCACAAGGTCGCGTACACACCTCTGCTTCTTCTGTGGTTGTTTTACCCGAAGCCGATGAATTTGATGTTGAATTAAAACAAAGTGATATTAGGAAAGACACCTATTGCTCTTCCGGTCCTGGAGGACAATCGGTAAATACAACTTATTCGGCTGTTCGTCTTACTCACATTCCCACCGGCATCGTAGTTGCCATTCAGGATGAAAAATCGCAACTTAAAAATTTGGATAAGGCTATGAGTGTTTTGCGAACCAGATTATTTGAAATGGAATATAAAAAATATTTGGACGACGTGGCTTCTAAAAGAAAAACCATGGTATCAACCGGTGATCGTTCAGCCAAGATACGTACTTATAACTATCCGCAAAACCGTGTTACTGATCACCGTATCAACTTAACCATGTATAACTTGGTGGGTTTTATGGACGGCGACATACAAGACACTATCGAAGCCCTGCAGGTAGCGGAAAATGCGGAACGTTTGAAGGCAGCAGTAGAAGTTTAACTATACAATAATACGTGAAGAAGCGGTTTCCTAATGTGTTAATCTATTACATCTGTGACTAATAATCAGACTTTGTGATAATTAAAACCCACAAAATGAAAAAGAACTTCAACTTAATTATTTTATTTTATCAGCAATGCTATTAATAAGCTACAATAAAGATGATAATTTCAGAAAAACTTATTCAATTGTGGATTTCTATAATAAAGATGGGGTACAAGGAATTGTATTTAAATTTACTGACGAATAAATATGGACTGACTGTTTCCTTGAACGAAACAAAATGTTTCTGGGCAACATCCTCTATATGGAATCAATGCATAGGTGCCACTAATTTAGACAATGGAAAAGAAAATAAAAAAATTATTAAAACAATTACGATATAACACAATTTTCCTTATTCAATTGGTGTAATAACAGAAATTCATCTTTATCAATTGACTAGCGTTTTCCTGTCTTAAATGAAATGGCAGAAATCTGCAAGCATTATGAAACCACACAAGCACATTGTTAAAAAATAATGGAACAGCCATGCTGTAAAGTTGTAAACAGGACATATCCTGTTTACAACTTTACAGCATGGTATATTTAAATGCCAAGTAGAGAATGTAACTTCAATACAGTGAAATATGATATAAGGAATATTCGAGCAGTTCATACTTTTTAAAAAATTCACAACATATTGTAACAAGGAGAATTTGCAAGAAAAACTTACTATGTTATAATGTGATAAATCACAATACAGTTTTATCATCTTTTTGCATCATGAATACTCAAAACTTCTTGCTATATATTGTCAAAAAATAAACGATTGGCTTTCATAATCAACGTAGGTTTCTATCAGTTTTTCTGTCAGTCTTTTGATCATCTATTGTCTCAATGAGAAATACTATTTCTTTCAAAAAGAGTAAATATTGTGTTGTTTTTGCTTCACGAAGGTTTTAATATCTTTTCCTATTTTATATCACAAACACAGCCGCAACGGCAATAATAATGTTTTTTAAGTTTGAAATTTCTTTTCTGTCAATTTGGCAATCACAAAAATAGGTTAAAATTCTTGCTTCTATTATTTATTTGATTTAGAAATAAATATATAAAATAATACCTTAAAGTTATTACTATCAATAATTTATGCAATAATATAGATAACATTTTAATGTTCAGTCATTTATAAATCCCCGATACAATTTCATACCAAAAATTAATAAGAAGAAGACTTTTAATACTTTTGCCATGATTCATGCATTAGCCAGTTAAATATTTTTTGTATATTTGCCCCAATTTTTGGAAAGAGATTTTTAACTTAAAACATCAATATCATGGCATTAGAGATTAACTCCAGTAATTTTGATTCGCTGGTAAAAGGCGATAAATTAGTAGTAATTGATTTTTGGGCACAATGGTGTGGTCCTTGCAGAGCATTGTCTCCCCTAATTGAAGAAGTAGCAGCCGAATATGAAGGCAAAGCCGTTATCGGAAAATGCGACACAGACGCAAATAACGATATTGCGACTCAATTTGGTGTTCGTAATATTCCCATGTTGGTTTTTCTAAAAAACGGCGAGGTAAAAGAAGTACATGTGGGACTTATTAAAAAAAATGAATTGACTACAAAAATTGAAGCTTTACTTTAATCATATTTTTGAATGAGGTTGCCTAAATATTTTTAGACAACCTCATTCGTTTTTTCACACATCTTATAGAAAATCAGATCAATCTAAATACTCAAAAAAAAAATTAAATTATGTTCAAAAATCATCCAAAAGGTTTAATAGCGGCCGCTCTAGCAAATATGGGCGAACGCTTTGGTTTCTACATTATGATGGCAATTTTAACATTGTTCATCTCTGCAAAATTCGGTCTATCCGAAACTACAACAGGGTATATTTATTCCGCATTTTATGCTTCTATCTACATTTTGGCATTACTGGGCGGGCTGATAGCTGACAAAACAAAAAACTACAAGGGAACTATTCTTACCGGTCTTATCCTAATGGCTTTCGGTTACCTGATTATTGCCATTCCAACCCCAACACCGGTTCCCAATCAAGCTCTTTATTTAACCCTTACTTGTTTGGGACTTCTTGTCATTGCATTTGGTAACGGCTTGTTCAAAGGAAACTTACAAGCATTGGTAGGACAAATGTATGATAACAAAGAATATTCAGATAAAAGAGATTCCGGATTCCAAATATTTTACATGTTTATCAATATTGGTGGTTTTTTTGCTCCTTGGATTGCCATTGGTGTTAGAAACTGGTGGTTGAAAGTAAATAATTTCGATTATAATGCTTCTTTACCAGAACTTTGTCACAGCTATATAGATAAAGGTGATGCAATGGGTGCCGAAGCACTTACTCGTTTTAACGATTATGCCAATGCGGCCCTTCTTAATGGAGGAACTGTAACAGATCTTTCCACATTTGCAAATAACTATCTTGATGTATTCAATCGCGGATTCCAATATGCTTTTATGGCTGCTATCATTGCAATGGGGATTTCTTTGGTAATTTATTTGTTTAATAAAAACCGTTTTCCCAATCCTGCTGACAAAGCCGTAGCTACTACTAAAGAAAATACACATAAAATAAGTGCACAGGAAGTTCAAATGAGTGCAGCTGAAATTAAACAACGTATTTATGCTCTATTCGCCGTATTCGGAGTGGTTATTTTCTTCTGGCTTTCTTTCCACCAAAACGGATATTCTTTAACCTATTTTGCACGTGACTATGTTGATTTAAGCGTCATTGATATCAATCTAGGCTTTACCCGAATTAAAGGGGCTGAAATATTCCAATGTGTTAATCCATTTTTTGTTGTTACCCTTACACCTCTCATTATGTGGATCTTTGGTGCCATGGCTAAAAACGGCAAAGCTATATCTACTCCAAAGAAAATTGCAATAGGAATGGGAATTGCTGCAATAGCTTATCTTTTCTTAACTTTCTTCTCTCTTGCATTACCTACAAAAGAAGCTTTAGGAAACATGTCAGAAGCTGAAATCAACTCTATTCGTATCACACCTTGGATTATGGTAGGGCTCTATTTTATATTAACCGTTGCAGAGTTATTTATCTCTCCGCTCGGATTATCATTTGTATCCAAAGTGGCCCCTCCGCATTTACAAGGTTTAATGCAAGGTTGTTGGTTGGCAGCAACCGCCGTAGGAAACTCCTTATTATTCATCGGAGGTTTACTTTATACTTCAGTTCCTATTTGGGCTTGCTGGTTGGTATTCGTCGGAGCCACAGGTGCTTCAATGATCGTTATGCTTTCCATGGTAAAATGGTTGGAAAAAGTAGCGAAATAAGAAGATTATTTTCTATAAAAGGAAAGGAGATTGTTTTTAACAGTCTCCTTTTTTATTAAAAAAAGTTTTATCTTTGCATCCTCTTTTAAATCTGAAAAATTTTATCAATAAAAAAATTAATTACACATTTTTACTTATGAAAATAGACATTTTGCTTGGATTACAATGGGGGGATGAAGGTAAAGGAAAAGTGGTCGATGTACTGACTCCGAATTATGATGTTATAGCACGGTTTCAAGGAGGTCCTAATGCAGGGCATTCATTGGAATTTAATAAAATAAAGCATGTACTAC
>JAVWBZ010000070.1:0-7930 GCA_036649255.1 Bacteroidales bacterium | reverse complement strand
CGATATTCAGGTTATTTATACGTAAAAACCAATTCAAATGACAGGAAAAGCAAAATTATTTCAAGTAACCGGATTGGATTGTAACAAGGTAAAACTGATTCTCTCGGCAGCTTCTCCTTCCGAAAGTAAAACGGCTCCTTTATTCAAAACATGGTTTTTAGATTACTGGCAGCCGATATACCCCATGAACAGTATGGCAAAAAGCAACACTTATGCACCTTCAGTAAGAGGAAATAGAATTGATGAACAACAAGTTATAATAGATGGTGTAAGGGTACGTAGCGGATCTGCAGAACTTCAGCAAACCTATGATGAAAGCAATACCCTGATTTTCAATCATTTGAAAATGTCAGAACCGCTCTATTTTGTAGATGAGAACGAGGTAAGTAAAGAATATGCTTTGTCGTTGGATCCAAATTCCATTAAATCCAAGGAGTCGATGCCATCGAACAAAGCCATTGCGATTTACGGGCAGAGAGCCGCCGACGGAATTATTTTTATCACCACCAAAAGTATGGATGACTATATTGTGCAATCGGATAATGCGCTCAACAACATTTACAACATTGATCTTCCTTACACCATTCCGGGAAATGGAAAAGAGCAGGTAATGGAACTTCAAACGAAAGAAATTTCGGCCACTTATCAATATTACTGTGTTCCCAAATTGGATGTCAACACCTATCTTATCGCACAAATAAAAAACTGGCAAGAGTTGGCTCTACACAGCGGAAATGCCAATATAACCTACGATGGCACTTACTTAGGTGAAACTTTTATCAATGCAGGTTCCACCGATTCTGCACTCACGCTTACTTTAGGCACCGATCCTCGTATTTCCGTAAAACGGGAAAAGTTAAAAGATTATAGCAGTATCAAAATACTGGGAAATGAGACCAAAGTGGTATTATGTTACCAAATAACAGTAAAAAACAATCAAAACCGCCCTATTGATTTGCTTTTGAAAGATCAATATCCCATCTCCAAGAAAAAAGAGATTACGGTTGAATTATTGGGAGATACCACTACCCCCAGCATCAATGATACGGAAACCGGTGTTATCACTTGGAAAACATCTTTAAATGCCGGTGAAACCAAAAACTTTAAAATCAGTTACAGTGTCAAGTACCCAAAAGACAGACGAATCAATATAGAATAATCGCTTCTATAGTATTTTTTTTAAAAATTCACATGCCTTTAGAAAAATAATCACCTCTTTAGAAAAATTGGTTCTATGTTATTCAACTCATTCGAATTTGCTCTTTTTTTGCCCATTGTTTTCCTGCTTTATTGGTTCGTTTTCAATAAAAATTTAAAATGGCAAAACATTTTTATTTTGGTTGCCAGCTATCTGTTTTACGGATGGTGGGATTGGCGTTTTCTATTTCTCATTGCTTTCACTACCGGTTGCAGTTGGTATAGCGGAATCCTGATCAAAAAATATCTATCTAAAAATAATGATAAAAAAGCCAGATTGATCTCGGGATTGAATATCGGACTGAACATTGCGATGCTCCTTTATTTTAAGTATTGTAATTTTTTCGTTGAAAGTTTTACCGAAACATTTCTATTTTTAGGTCAACCATTTAATCTTGAATCTCTTGAAATCATTTTACCTGTTGGGATCAGTTTTTACACGTTTCAGGCGCTCAGCTATACCATTGATGTATATCGCAAAAAAGTGGAAGCAACCCATGATGCGGTTTCATTTTTTGCCTTTGTCAGCTTCTTTCCTCAATTGGTAGCAGGTCCCATTGAACGAGCCAGTAATCTGCTTCCCCAATTTTTCCAAAAACGGCATTTCGATCATCTTGTAGCTGTTGACGGAATGCGGCAAATGTTATGGGGAATGTTTAAAAAAGTAGTTGTAGCCGATAATTGTGCCACCGTAGTAAATCAAGTTTTCAACAACTATCAATACTATGACGGAAGCACTCTTTTTGTGGGCATTATCCTTTTTGCCATCCAAATTTATTGCGACTTTTCGGGTTATTCCGATATCGCCATTGGGACGGCACGGCTTTTCGGATTCAATTTAATGAAGAACTTCAATTTTCCCTACTTTAGTCGCGACATTGCCGAATTTTGGCGAAGATGGCACATTTCCCTCACGACCTGGTTCAGAGATTATATCTACATCCCTCTGGGCGGGAGTCGTTGCAGTAAAGGCAAAATCATCAGGAATACCTTTATCATTTTCCTACTAAGTGGTTTCTGGCATGGTGCCAATCTCACTTTCATTGCTTGGGGTGCTTACCATGCCCTGCTTTTCTTGCCACTCATCTTAATGAACAAAAATCGAAAATACATTGATACCGTGGCTTCAGGTCATCTATTTCCTTCCATAAAAGAATTCGGGCAAATGGCATTTACTTTTTTTCTGGTGGTATTCGGATGGATATTTTTCAGAGCTGACACCATCACAGACGCTTGGAAATACATCGTTAAAATATTTTCACCCTCTCTTTTTACGATTCCCGAACTCATTAAAGTGCCCATCTGTTGTTTTATCTTTGTTCTTTTTGCAGTGGAATGGTTGCAACGGAATAAAGAACACGGATTTGATTTCAAAGGGATTCAAAAAGGATGGATCAGATGGACCATTTATTTAATCACTATTTTAGCCATCCTTTTATTTATGGGCAATAACGAACAATTTATCTATTTCCAATTTTAGTTACCATGAAAGAAAATTTCTTGGCATATTGTCGTGAGCAATTAAAAAAGGTAATTATATACGAATTAACCCCAAAGATTTTATTCATCAATTAGCCCAAAGTTTAATCCGATATAACTTATTAAATTTTGAGACATGAACAAAACAATAATTTCAATCGAATTGCAAGATGAAGGCGGTACAGAAGCCACTATCATTGTCAGAGGAGAACGTAACAATCAGATTATGTTTGAGGAACAATTCGAGTATAAGGATGAAGAAAAATATACTCTTCGGTTACACTTACTTTCTGAAAGGTTTCATCGTAAGTTTCCCCAATTAGGCGATAGCTTAGGTATTCTTTGTCTTCGTAAACTATTCAATGATATTACGATACAGAGTAAAATGAAAGTCAATCCCGATTATAGAATAATTGATAAATAAGGTGTTATGGAAATAAAGAAACTTACACTTGAAATCGTAGAAAATAGGCTAAAAGAAATTGCCAAGCGACATAATATAGACTTGATGGATGAAAGTGTCCTATACTTATATAGCCAAGAATATGGTAGTCTTACAAATGAAATAGCAGATATTCTTTATCCAAGATACGGATTTAATGGTATTTATCCCCCCTAAGTTAAGGGTGGAATAGTTCATTTTTACGGCTTTCGTAAGTAGTCTATTCTATCTTTGTCCGTAATCAATTCAACATTTTCTATCTTGAGCGTATCTCTTTCGCATTCAAAAGTTAGACAATCAAGAAAATATCCTGAATTTGATATCCCGCGTACATTATACTCTTTGGTACGGTCTGATTTTAGGCAGACCCAATCTTCACACTTTATTTCCATAACTTATATTCATTACGGTACAAAGATACAAATTTTTTGCTATCTTTGCATCGTCTTTCGGGACAAAAATTAAGAATAAAAGAGAAAGTGCCTCACTTCTGTGAAATCGCCAAATCTCACCAAAGGATATGCGAGGCACGGAGACAGCTCAATACGTGGGCTGTCTATCCGTGCGTGTATCCAGGTGTTTGGCGATGCCTACAAGAGTGCAAGGATGGTAGCCCACTTTTTATAACTAATAACATTGTTAAATTTCCCCTATTGGTTACCTGTGGAGAACTCTTGTAAAATTCGCCATTATGAGAAAATTGTATTTTACTCTATCGTTTATCTTTTGTATAAACATCTTTGCTTTTTCGCAATCTATTAAGGAGACTATTCCAAAATTTGCAGAAAGTTTATTTAGTCTGAACAAAACCGAAATTAAAACGACTCTAACTAATCGAGGATTTACTTTGCTACCAAAAGAGACTTTATCTCAATTTGGTTATGATGAAAAGAATGTTGTTGCAGGATATGGAAATTATCAAATATGGTGTATTGTTTGTTTTGATAATAAAGGAAGTATAGAGAAAATTTTAGTTAATAACGTTAAATATACCAATGCTCAAAATATGATAAGTGAATATACTTCAATGGGGTATGTAGAAGATGAAGAAAATAGCACAAGACAGGAATTAGTGTTTGTAAAACGAAACAAAAAATACACGTATGCTGCCTTTGTTAATTTTATGGTTAATCCGTATTCATGTATAACCAAAACAGAATTTAGGAGAGCTGTTAAAAAGTAGTTACTTTTTCTTCTTTATTGTTTTGCGGGGTTTAAAGTTTATCGTTTTCAGCAATAGCTCATCGAAAGGAACAGGGGTTTGTTCCTTTTCTTTTGGACGGATTTCACTTAAAATCTTCATGACATCTTCTTGGTTTTGCTTCTTTTTAGCCATTTGTCAATTGCTTATAAGTTATACGATATTCCGTATTGCAAAGTAACAAATTAAATCTCATATTATCTGTAACTTTGCGGGTATTATAGCGAAATACAAATTCATTAACGTATCTGTGTAGATGTTTACGGCTTGTTTTATGGTAGATACCGATAATGCCACGCTTCAATATTGACCAAAAACCTTCGATGCTATTAGTGGTAGCATTGCCATCTACATACTGACCGCTACTATGATCAACGATATATCGGGTATAGATTTTACCAACTGTATCATAGCCACCCCACTCATCGGTAAAGAGCGTGGCGGTACGTTTGATGGTTTTCAATATAGGAGTGGTAAGGCTTTTCTTTGATGTATCTTTTACTACACGGCATACCACTTTTCCACATCTTTCCAGCATTCCTAAGACTGGAGTTTTATCTTTGAAACTACGTCCCTGAGAGTTCTTAACTTTCTTATTAGCATGCCTGTTTTTGTTCTTACCGCCAACGAAAGACTCATCCAGTTCAACTTCTCCGTCTAACTGATGATTATTCTCACAGTAGAAACATTCACGGATACGTTGAAGCATGAACCACGCAGTTTTCTGAGTCACGCCAATATCTCTTCCTAATTGACAAGATGAGATACCTTTCTTATGGGAAGCGTCTAACCATATTGCTGCGAACCATTTTAGCAATGGTACTTTGCTATCTTGAAATAGCGTACCTGTCTTGACATTAAAGTTCAAACCAGTATTCTTACAACGATACTTTCCATTACCATAGTTATAGACTTTAGACGAAGGGTCATAAGGAGAAACAACTCCATTTGGCCAACGAAGCTGTTCGTAATGTTCGATACATGCTTGCTCCGTAGGCAATGCTTGTAGTAAATCGAATAATGAGCTAAAAGATTGCAAGTTCATCTTACCAAAGTTTAATAGTTCTTGCTATATATAACTTTGGTAAGAAAAGTTACTTGGCGAAAAGTCAGTAAATAAGGGTTAAATATTGATTTATTTAGCTGATTGTTAGTGATTAAAATTTGGAATTATTCTAAATAAAGTCAGCAAGGTTAATTCGTATATAATTACCTTAAAAAAAATCGGACCAAATCATCTAAAACCATATCAATCAAAATGATGGCCATATGAAAAAATTTCTATTCAAAACTTCTTTGCTCTTATTGCCATTTTTTGCCACACTGCTCCTTTATTTAATTTACGTAGCCCCCAACTTATCGGGCGATTTGGGAGTTCTTGGTAAAATTCCTTTCGGGAAACAATATGATCAAAAAATGGCGACCCATTATTTAAAGGAATTATGGGTGAGCAATTACAAACAAAACAGTAACCATCAATTCAAAATCATTACCATAGGCGATTCTTTTAGCATGCAATGGCAAAAAGGGTATCAAAACTACTTGGCACACCTTACAGGTGATTCTATCTTGCAATTTCAATACAGAGATTGTTTTTCCCCCGAACAGGCCGCTTTACTTTTACTAAAAAGCGGATTCTTTCAACAGGAAAAAACTCAATTTGTCATCATAGAATCGGTTGAACGAGAATTTGTAAAAAGACTACAGAAGATAGATTTTAACCTACAATCAGATTTTCAAGATATTTTAGATGATGAAACGATTGAAGAGGTTCCCATTTCTAAAAAACGTAATTATTTAGAAGAATATAGTTCCTGGGTAAGATTACTTTTAGATTATGAAAATCCCGTAAAAAAAGCAAAACTTAATCAATCTTTTTTTTCCATTCATCCTCAGGATTTATACTTTTACATAGATGATCTAAACACAGCAGAACTCACCAAAAACGAAATAGAAGCAGCCAAACAAAATTTACTAAAGTTGCACCAGCTATTCGAAAGTTATCATATAAACATGATTTACATGGTAGCTTCCGATAAATATGATTTGTATCGCCCTTATATTGTCCGTAATTCTTTCCCATCAAAAGAAATCATGCAATCATTCGAAGCTTTCGATAGCACTTGCTATTATCTCAATACTCAAAATATATTACGTCCTCTACTTCAACAAGGAATTCATGATGTTTACTTCGCCAATGATAGCCATTGGTCCTATATTGCGTCGGAAAAGGTTGCCGAAAAATTATACGAAATGATGCAAAACTGGGGAAAAGATGGGAGCAAGCAACCATAAGAAGAAGTTATTCATCTTCTTTTAAACATTTCGTAATCAATATTTTATCAATTCTATTATGATCAATATCAAGAATTTCAATATAATATCCTAAGAAATTGAAACTGTCGCCCACTTCGGGTATTTTTTCAATATTTTCCAATACAAAGCCAGCAACCGTTGAATAATCAATTTCTTCGAAATCAAGCTCCAAACCATCAATTACATCCAGCAGCACTTCGATGGGAGCATCTCCGTTTACCAATATAGAATGATCTTCCCGTACATAAATATCGGGTTCTACAATCTCCTCTTCCTCCGGAATTTCTCCCACAATGTTTTCCATAATATCATGCAACGTAATGATACCTTCCAAGGTGCCGAATTCATCCAATACTACACAAAAATAATTTTGTTGTTTCTTAAATTCATTTAACACATCCTGTGCATCCATATTTTCAGGAAATACAATCGGATCATCCAGTAAATCAACTATTTTAAATGGTTTATTCTCATAAGTACGCATTAAAAACTCCTTGACACTCAAAACCCCCATATAATCATCAATATGTTTATCACAGACTAAAATTTTGCTGCTTTTAAAATTTAAAAGATGTTTGGTAAACTCTTCTTCGGGAAGGTTAATGTCAATCCATTCAACTTCCGAGCGATGTGTCATGATATGTTTAGCCCGTTTATCGGAAAAATAAAACAATTTTTCATGAATCAGGTTCTGTTCTTCTTCAATAACACCCGTTTTGGAAGCATCTTTGAGAATATTCCTCAATTCATATTCGGTAATAGAAGCGTCGGGAGGTTTGATACCAAGAATATGATTGATAAATTTTGTAGAAGCCGACAACCCTTTGACAACTGGGTAGAAGATCTTGCTAATGACAAAAATAACGGGTGCAATTCTCACGGCATATTTTTCCGGTTCGGAAAGGGCAATGGTTTTGGGAACCAGCTCCCCTATTACAATCGCAAAATAGGTAATTAAAATAATACCCGATACAACAGACAGCTTATAAGACGCAAATACTGGAACTCCCAGCCATTCAAAAAATGGAGTAAGATACTGTGCCACACTGGTACCACCGTAAAAACCGGTAATAAAACTCACCAAGGTAATGCCAACTTGTATTGACGAAAGAAAATTTTCAGAATTATCTAACAGTTTTAAAGCATATTTAGCTCCCTTTTTTTTCTCATCTTTTAATACTTCCAATCGCATTTTTTTAGAAGAGACAATGGCTATTTCACTCAAAGCAAAAAAACCGTTTAGCAATATCAACAAGAAAATAATTACGATTTCCAAAACTTGTAAAATTAAAATT
>JAVWBZ010000069.1:0-7959 GCA_036649255.1 Bacteroidales bacterium | reverse complement strand
AAACGGCCATATGCGAAAAAGTAGTGGACGAAAACGGCAGTTGGCGTTATTATTTTTCTTACGACTCGTCAAAAAATAATTTCACCGTACCCAAAGGTTCTATTTCTGTAAATGGGGTCAGTTTAACAGTGGTAGATTCCGAAGCAGGTCTTTTTTCAGTTGCCATTATTCCCTACACTCAAACAACAACCAATTTTCATAACTTTAAAAAAGGAACCATTGTTAATATTGAGTTCGATGTATTTGGGAAATATGTTCAAAAGTTGCTGGAACAATATTTTGAAAATAACCAAAAATAAATTTACCGTTTCATCGTTATCAACATCGAACATTATCATTAAAAAACTATCGAACATTGAATTTAAAAAAACATATAGCGTCCACTTGGCTTTTTCTTTTGCCTATTTTCATTATACTCTTTTTTGGTGCTTGTTCCACTCGAAAAAACACTTTTCCAAACAGAGCTTATCACACTGTAACCTCTAAATTTAATGTCACTTTCAACGGAAAAGAAGCTCTGAAATCGGGAGAAGAGGAATTGGCTAAAAAATCGAAGGAGAATTATACTTCCTTAATCCCGGTATACAACTACCCTGCAAAGCCGGAGCTTGGGCCTATATATCCTTACATGGACAAAGCCATTGAGAAAGCCTCAAAATGTATTTATAAACACTCTATGTTTATTCGAGGAAAAGAGTATGTAAAAACCATTGATGATGCTTATTTAATCATGGGGAAAGCCTATTTTTACAAACAGGATTACGTACAAGCAAATCGTATTTTCAATTATATAGCGAATACTTATAAAGGATGGAATTGCGTTGAAGAAGCCATGATTTTAAATGCCCGAGCGGCCATCCAACAAAAATATTATTCGCGCGCCCAAACACTACTAGATGAGGTGCAATATAAAATCCAAGAAAAAAAGTCGAAAAAGTTAAATGTTCTGTTTAATGCAGCCATGGCCGAATATCAACTGAATGCTCCAAACGGAGATTATCAGCTTGCCATTGATTATATTCAGGATGCTATCAAAAACAAACCTAAAAAAGAGTTTACAACCCGACTTTATTTTATTTTAGGACAGATACACGAAACCATGGGGCAATTACCAGAGGCTCAAAATAATTTTCTCAAAGTAATCAAAAGAACTCCGCCCTATGAAATGGAATTTAGTGCTCATATGCACCTGGCCACCAACTATGACGGAACTTCTTCTTCCAGAAATACCATTATGAAAGAATTGAATAAGATGTTGGAAGAGAAAAAAAATGAAAATTATAAAGATCAGATTTACTATGCCATTTCAGAGATTGAGCGTATTGATGAGAATAAAGAAGAGCAAATCGATCATTTAAAGCTTTCTGTTTCTTCATACACCGATAATGATTTTCAGCGTACTTTTTCCAGTATTAAATTAGCCGACATTTATTTTGAAAATGAGAAATACATGGATGCTCAAGCTTACTATGATACAGCTATCATCTCATTGCCTAAAAATTATCCGAATCACGATGAGATTGTAAAAAAATCAAAGATTTTAAAAGATTTGGTAGTTAATTTACAAGAAGTGATGCTGCAAGACAGTTTGCAGAGAATTGCAAAAATGAGTGAAGGTGAACGTAGAAGTTGGGTAAATCAAAGAATTGAAGAGTTTACAGCCGAAGAGCGCAGACTGGCTAAAGAAGAAGCAGACCGAATGACGGCTCTTCAAAGTTCAATGAGTATGGGCAATGTTAATATCAACACTTCGCAAAGTGGAAAATGGTATTTTTACAATCCCGGTTTAATAACGTCAGGACAAACAGAATTTTATCGGAAATGGGGAAACAGAAAATTAGAAGACAATTGGCGGATCAGTAATAAGCAACAAATTTCATTCGAAGATATTGCGACGATAAATGATCCCAGCGCAGCAACCGATAAGACCGAATATGATGAAGAGGGAAATCCAATCAAACAAAGGGAAACAGATCGCAAAAAAGCAGAATTTTATACACAAGATTTACCCCTCACAAAAGGAGCTATTGATACCTCCAATCAAAAGATTGCAAATGCCTTGTATCATGCCGGCCTTATTTACATGGACCAACTGCAAGATACAAAAAGAGCCAACGAATCTTTCGAGAATTTATACCGACGTTTTCCCAAGCATGAATTATCGTTACCCACTTTATACTTATTGTATCTCAATTATTTAAAACTAAACGATTCTAAATATGAAAGACCTAAAAACATTATCTTAAACGATTACCCAGAAACGGATTATGCCAAATTAATTTTAGATCCTACCTATTATCAGAAATTGGCAGAAAAAGCAAAAGAAGTTGAAAAAGCTTATGAAATTACTTATATGGCCTATTCTCAAAAACAGTGGAAAGAAACTGTAAAATTGGTGGATCAATCTCTTCCTAAATGTACCGATGTAAATTTGAAATCCAAATTTACTTACTTGCGTGCAGTGGCAACAGGGCAAATTTATGGGGAAGATTCTTTGAAGAAAGGGTTGACCGACATCATCATACAATATTCTAAAACTCCTGTAGAAGATTTAGCCCGGACTTACTTGTCCCTGTTTGCCAACAGTGATAAAGAATTAGCCCAGGCAGGAGACACCATTTCCATAAAAAAGACAGAAGCAACTGCAGAAAAGGAAGAAAATCCATTTATCATTGCCCCCGATGAGACTCACTATATTATTTTAATTGTCAATGCCAGCACGCTACCTATTTTAGATGTAAAAAATAATATTTCGGCATTTAATCGTGAATTTTTCAGTTTACAAAAATATAATATCAACAGTTTTTACATTAATACAAATGAGCAAATGGTTACCATTGCCAAGTTTAAGAATAAAATTTCTGCCATGGATTATTATCAGATTATGACTGCAAATGATTTTTTTAAAAATAACGTTTCGAATAAAAATATTACTATTTTTGCAATCTCTTCCACTAACTATACGACCTATTATAACAAAAGTGAAAAGCGTTATTTGTACCCCGATTTTTTCAATGTAAATTATCTGAATAAAAAATAAATTCTCACCAATTATATAGAATTATGGCAAAAACTTATGAACCTGAAGAATTAGGCGGAGTGAACATCATTGCAACAGGAACTAATGTTACTGGCGATATTGTTAGTACCGGCGATTGTAGAATTGATGGAGCCATAAAAGGAAATATCAAATCAAAATCGAAAGTAATCATTGGTCAACACGGCTCTGTAGAAGGAGATATTATTTGTCAATCTATTGAAATAGAAGGGAATGTACGTGCCAACATCAATGTCAGTGAACTTCTTTCATTAAAATCAACAGCCCATTTAATTGGAAATATTACAGTAGGAAAAGTTTCTATTGAACCAGGTGCTAATTTTGCTGGAAATTGTACGATGCACAACTCAAAAAACATATTACCAAATTCGAATGATGAATCATTAAATCCTCTTTAATGAATAAAAAACGTAAACCTGTCCATTATTTAGCTGGTTATGCAAAGTATTCGAGTATGGCATTTCAAATGGGAATTATTATTGCAGGCGGGACTTACGGAGGCATTCAATTAGATAAATGGCTGAACCTCAAGCCTCTTTTTACCTTGATCTGTTCCTTAGGAGCGGTAGCAATTGCTTTGTATTTAGTTATTAAAGATCTAACCCCTAAAAAACCAAAAAATAATGGCTCAAAAAATACCCATTAAAAAATTTTCCTTACGATTAATTATTTTTTCTATCGTTATGGCAGCTCTTACCGTTGCGATGCAATTAATTTTTCCTCAATATGCTTCCCCTGCACTTCCTTTTATTGTGCTCTTTTTTTTCCTTATTTCGCTTTTCACTCTTTACATTGTATTAAGAGAACCTCATCAAAAAGAAGCTAGAAAATTTGTTTCAAGTTATATGCTTTCCAGAATTATCAAATTCTTTTCTTGTCTTCTTTTTTTAGTATTATATTTGCTATTTAATCCTTCCGATCGTATACCTTTTGCCATTTCTTTTGTTATTATTTATTTCGCGTTTTCTATTTTTGAAGTTATAATTCTCAAGAAAGAAAGTTTTAAATAGCTAACGAACAATATCTTAATAACATTTCCCCGGTTTATACAAATTCGTCTTTTACCTCTTGACAAACTGCTTGGGATGTTGTATTTTTGCACTGCCTAAAATTCATACAATGAAATTATCCCAATTTAAGTATTTTTTACCTCAGGAACAAATTGCTTTATTTCCTGTAAAAGAACGCGATGAAGCTCGTTTAATGGTTTTAAACAGAAAAACGCAAACCATCGAGCATAAAATTTTTAAAGATATCATTGATTATTTTGAGGAAGGTGACGTTTTCGTAACCAATAACACCAAAGTTTTTCCAGCTTTATTGTATGGCGAAAAAGAAAAAACCGGAGCCAAGATTCGAGTATTTTTATTGAGAGAATTAGACGAAGAGAGTCGTTTATGGGATGTATTGGTTGATCCAGCCAGAAATATACGTATTGGGAACAAGCTTTATTTTGGAGATGACGACAGTTTAGTAGCAGAGGTAATTGATAATACCACTTCCCGCGGCAGAACTTTACGATTTCTTTTCGATGGAAATCACGATGCTTTCAAACTTAAATTAAGGGAATTGGGGTCCACTCCACTTCCCGAAGATATTCAGAAATTACGTGATATTACCCCCGCCGACGAAGAAAATTATCAAACGATATATGCTAAAAATGAAGGAGCCGTGGCTGCCCCTGCAGCCGGATTCCATTTCAGCAAAGAATTGGTAAAAAGACTAGAATTAAAAGGGATTGAATTCACAGAAATTACCCTTCATGCCGGACTTGGCAATTTTCGAGACATTGACGTAGAAGACCTTACCAAACATAAAACTGATTCAGAAGCTATGTTTATCAAAGAAGAGGCTACCAAAGTAATCAATTCAGCAAAAGAGAAAAATCATAAAATAGTAGTCATCGGAACCACTACCATGAAAGCACTGGAATCATCGGTCTATACCAATGGTCATGTGAAAACCTATGAAGGATGGACCAACAAATTCATCTTTCCTCCCTATAATTTTACAGTAGCAGACGCTTTTATCACCAATCTGCATCCTTCACAAAGTCCAATGCTTATGATGATAGCTGCTTTCGGAGGATACGATTTCGTAATGAGAGCCTACAAAGAAGCCATTGCAGAAAAATATAGATTTTTAACCTATGGTGATGCTATGATGGTTATTTAAAAAATGATCAGGAAAAATAAAATGATGATAGTATAATGGAATTTATTAACTCTTGAAATCTATAATATATGGCACAATCGTATGAGCAAGCCGGTGTTAGTCTCGAAGCCGGTTATGAATCGGTGAGACTTATAAAAAAACATATTGCCAAAACCAAACGTTTGGGAATGATGGGAAACATTGGTAGTTTTGGAGGAATGTTTGATCTTTCAACATTAAACTTAAAAGAGCCTGTCTTGGTAAGTGGAACCGATGGTGTAGGAACCAAACTAAAATTGGCTTTTATGCTCGATAAACACGATACTATTGGACAAGATGTAGTAGCCATGTGTGTAAACGACGTATTGGCACAAGGAGCTGAACCGTTATTTTTTCTTGATTATATCGCAGTAGGAAAAAATGAACCTCCCAAGATTGAACAAATCGTGAAAGGCGTTGCAGACGGCTGTGTACTTGCCAATTGTGCCCTCATCGGAGGTGAAACAGCAGAGATGCCCGACATGTACTCGGATGACGAATATGATATTGCCGGGTTTACCGTAGGTGCCGTAGAAAAATCAAAACTAATCGACGGTTCTAAAGTCAAAGCAGGTGATTTACTCATTGGCATTCAATCTTCAGGGGTGCATTCCAACGGATTTTCACTGGTAAGAAAAATTATTTTGAAAGATCATCATTTGGATCTTCACCAATATTATGATGAATTAAATGGAAAATTGGGAGAAACCCTTTTAACTCCCACCCGTATTTATATAAAACCTGTTTTGGAAGTATTAAAAAAAGCGGATGTTCATGCTATTTGTCATATCACGGGTGGCGGATTTGATGAAAATATTCCACGTGTTTTACAAGCAGGGCAAGGTATTGAAATTCAAGAAGGTAGCTGGGAAATGCCTCCTGTATTTAATTTTCTTGAAAAATATGGTCAAATACCTCATCGTGAAATGTTTAACATTTTCAATATGGGAATCGGCATGATCTTAGTGGCAGATAAAAAAGATCAAGATAGCATATTAAACACATTAAAGGAACAAGGCGAAAAAGCTTTTGTAATTGGAAAAGTTACTTCTCAAGAAGGTGTTGAAATCAGGATGTGTTAGTTATGAAAAAAATAGCCGTTTTTGCAAGTGGCTTCGGATCGAATTTTGAAGCAATCATAGAAGCTATTGAAAATCAAACTCTAAAAGCAGAAATTGTTTTACTGGTTTCCGACAAGCCAAATTGTTATGCTCTTGAAAGAGCACATCAACATTGTATTGAGACTTTTACATTCAATCCCAAAGAGTATCAGTCAAAAAAAGAATACGAAGTATTAATTGCTCAACAATTAGAAAAAAAAGAGGTAAGTTTAATTGTATTGGCAGGTTATATGCGTCTTATAGGCGATATTTTATTAGAAAAATATTCCAATAAAATTATCAATATACATCCGGCTTTACTACCTGCTTTCCCAGGCACACATGCCATTGAAAAAGCATATGAATATGGGGTGAAAATTTTCGGGATTACCATTCACTATGTGGATGCTGGAATCGATACGGGAAACATTATTGAGCAAACATGTTTCAAAATTAAGGAAAACGAAACGCTTGAAGAGGTAGAAAGAAGAGTTCACACGTTGGAACATCAAAGTTATCCCATCATCATTGAAAAAGTATTGAACCAGCTTGTATAATCAATTTTTTATTTGTTAAAAATGAAAACTGACAAAGTCTATTTTAGTAAATAAGGGTTTTTCAATTTCCGGTTCTCAATTTTGATATTAAACGAATAAAAATTAAAAAGGCTCTCTCATCCAATTCTTTTTTATTTTTTTATCAAATTAATTCATGATAGAAAATAAATAAGAAGCCAAACATCTCGCAAGTTTTAAAATACCATCTTGCGAGAGAGTCAATCGAAAATACTATTTATTTTAGTTTAATCTTAGTAGATAAACGGAAATACCCGTTTTAATTTTCGTTCTTTCATTTCTTCAGGAAATTCCTTTTGGTATTTTTTGTAAAGGGTTCTGGCACGAGGTACCAAATTGGCAAAAGTCCAAATAAAGAAAACCAAACCCGAAACAGACCAAGTAAAAATAGCAAAACCCAGCCATTCCATCAATTCTCCAAAATAATTTGCACTTGTAACATACTTAAACATTCCTCCTTTCGGCAAATAGTGCTTTGTATCTTCATCACTTTTTCTTAAATGACGAATAATATAGTCAGAACGCAGATTGACATAAAATCCCCAGATAAAAATGACCAAACCTATAATGAACTGAGGGCTCCATAACCATGATATCGGATAAGGATCGGTTTTTACGTTATAAGCTTCAAAAAAAATCCAATAGCCCTGCATCATTGCATTTAAGAGATTGAATGAGATGCCCAAAAACATAATTCCCAAGGGCATTTTATTTTTTCCTTTTATCAACCAAGGAAAAATAAAAGAACGTTGCAAATAGTGGACTTCAAAAATAATTAAAAAGACCAATGGTACAATTTCAAATCGATGAGGGGAGCATGCCCAAAGAACAATCATGGCAGTGAAAATAGGAAATTCCATTAAAAACCATGCTAATCTGTTATTGATCGCTTTTCCCCATTTAGGCGTATACAGCATACCGTATCCGGCATCCACAAAATTAAGCGCTATGAATACAATCACAGCAATTCCTATCATTACCCATAAGTAGATGTAGAAAGCATTAGCATAAACTGAAAGATCCATTATTCTAC
>JAVWBZ010000068.1:0-7989 GCA_036649255.1 Bacteroidales bacterium | reverse complement strand
CTCGGTTGGAGTGCAGGTTCTAATGTAGCTTGTCCCACTCTTCGCACGACCAATGATATGCCTATTGTGATGCCCGAAAGTTTCAACTGCTTCGATTTCGTTCCTTTCCAAATCAACCCACACTACATAGATCCCTATCCGCAAGAAGTAAACGACAAAATACGCCACGGAGGAGAAACCCGCCAAGATCGCATTAATGAATTTTTAGCCGTCAATCAGCAAATAGCTGTTGCAGGACTTCGGGAAGCTTCTGCCTTGTGGGTAGAAAACGACCATATTACCCTTAAAGGAGAACGCCCCATGTTGGTCATGAAATATGGAATTGATGCCTATGAAATAGCTCCTGGAAGTATTTTCAATTTTGCTTTACAGCAACAATAATTTTCTTGCTTACATTGAATGTACCAACAAATTATCATTATTATAATTCATAATTTAGTATCATGACAGATCTTTCGGTAAAATACATGGGATTCAAACTGCGTAGCCCTCTCATATTAGGAAGTTGCGGTTTAACAAATAGCATTGACAAATTACAAAAAGCTGAAGAAGCCGGCTTCGGAGCGGTGGTTTTGAAATCCATCTTCGAAGAACAGATCACACACGAAGTAAACAGTACCATTAAAGACAGCCAGTTTATCACTTTTAAACAAGCATACGACTATGTGGCGCAATATCAAGAAATGGCTTCTTCGGAAAACTATTTGAAATTAATCAGGGAAGCCAATGAAAAGCTTTCCATTCCCGTTATCGCCAGCGTAAATTGTGCCACCAATTCGGGATGGCTCAAATATGCCAAAGCCATTCAAGATGCTGGCGCAAAAGCATTGGAAGTCAACTATTTTATTCTTCCCTTCCGATTCAACAGAGATGCTGAAAGTTATTTCAAGTTATATATAAAACTGATTGACGAATTACAACGAATCATCGACATTCCCATTGCACTTAAGGTTTCAACCTATTTTACCGATATGGCACATATTCTCCAAAAACTTTCTTATACAGGCATCAAAGCGCTGGTTCTTTTCAACCGATTCCACTCTCCCGATATTGATATCGATAAAATGATCCTATCGGCAACCAATAACCTGAGTCATGAACACGAATTGCATAACACTTTGCGATGGACCGGCATTTTAAGCGGCAATTTACGTTGCGATCTTTCCGCCACCACCGGTGTTCACGATGCAAAAGGGTTAATCAAATTATTACTGGCAGGAGCCAACAGTGTACAAGCCGCCTCCGTTTTTTATAAAAAAGGAATTGAGTATGGTGCTACTATGCTCGGCGATTTGAAAACCTGGATGGAAAAGAATGAATATGAACATATTTCCGACTTCCAATCAACCATGAACTTTCAACATGTAGAAGACAAAGAAAGTTATTTCAGAATCCAATTTATGAAATACATGGCAGGATTTGAATAACGAAAAATTATTACGAATGAACCACCCGGTACCACAATACGATTTGAAAAATCGCAATAAAATCAACTCCTGCGCGGGTTTCAAACATTGATTCAACCAGCAGGTTAAGCAAAACAATCAAAATAAAAGAGAGGTAGAAAATATCTCTCTTTTTTATGATGATTCCAAGCGGAGATATGAAAAAAGCCAATAGCGCAAGCAGCCCCAATAATCCTAAAGCCAGCAAAGTTTGCAAGTACTGGTTATGAAGATTGAGTTCCAATTGGCGAATATAGGTATACCCTTTTTGTTCATACTCCTTCATCAAAGTATCTTTCACATCCCCCGTACCCACTCCACACGGAAGATGATCTACTGCCAAATACCAACCTGATTTCCAAATCGCAATACGCTGGGTCGTTCCATTGGTAGGATTGGATTCATTATGAGAATGCAAGTTTTCTATTGCCGATTGAATGCGATTAACCGGAAGTTTAACAAAATGGAGAAAGAAAACGGGAATGATCAAAAATAAGACGACAAACAGGACCGAAAGCCAGACATGCCGTTTATGATTATTAATCGTATATAAAATAAGGACAAAAAAACAGAGCGCAAAAGCAAGAAGGCCTGCTTTAGACTGTAAAAAAAAGACATATAAAGGAAAAATAAGAAGCATTATTCTCAGACCAAACTTAACTATCTTATTTTTACAATCTCTATAAATAAAAAGAGAAAGAAAAGCAAATACAAAAGCAGTGGTAACATACATGGCCATGTAAGAAGGATGCATCGGATGTGGAGCAAAAAAATGAGAGGCTTGTCGATAGAAAAGATAGTTAATGTCATGAAAATGAAAATAATGAATTACACTGATCAATATATTGGCCAAGGCCACCAATAAACAGGAAAAACAAAAAACATAAAACAATTTGTCGATTTTTTCTTTGGTAAACAGCTTTTTATCCAAGGTTAAAATGACCAAAGGTGCCGTTAAAAACCATATTTTGGTTTCCAAATCAGCCATCGCAACTTTAATGTTGTGGGAATAAAAGAACCCTAAAAAAGAGAGCGCAAAAAAAGAGGAGAAAATAATAAAAAACAATTTTTGATGATCTGGTTTCAAGCGATTCCATTTATTCTTATAATTTCCCTCTATCAAAAAATTAACCAGCATCAAAATCGCCACGGGAAGCATCAAAAAACGAGTAAACGGAAGGGTCGCCATTGATAGAAGCAACAAATAATAATTAATCTTAAAATGAATCCGATATCTTTCTATTCTTTCCATCTATTTTTTTTATGAGATGCAAAAATACAGAAAATTATGAGTGAATTAGTGACTCCCTTTCATTCGTTCATTACTCGTTCAATCATTGAAAAATAGAAGAAAACGGAAAATAATAGGGATAGAAAAAACTTTTTTTCAAAATTAGATGCTGGTTTGCAGAAAAAAGAAAGGAAAAAAGCTGCAAAACAAAACTCCCCTAAGCACCCAATCTCATTTTTAGTTTCTTATCATGTACTATCTGATTATTTTAATAACAAAAGTTGTATCTTTGCGCACTAAAAATCAATTCATTATTTAATTTATGCTCAATATTCAATATTATATACAAATCTTACGAAAAAACAAATTTATTATTCTCTCCATTACGCTTGTTTTCACAGCATTATCTATATTTTTGACTTCTCCCAGCATTTTTCCTCCCCTCTATGAAGCCTCAGCTGTTCTTTATCCCCTTAACATGAGTCGGTGTCCACAAAAAGACAGTTTGCAAAACGCTACCGTCAATCCTTGTTATCGTACCAAACGTATGTTATCATCGAATAACCTGAAAACGGACATCATTCAACAAATTAATTCCGGCAATAAATTTACCGAGTACTCAAAATCAAAATTATGCGCGAATAATTATGAAAAAAGAGTTCAGTATTATGAGAATAGGGAACATTGTATTGTCCTGAAAGTATATGACGAATCTCCTGAAAGAGCTTTACAAATGGTGGAATTCATAATGAATTATATTGATTCGTGTACATTGGCTCTGCACTCCACACAATTGGAAAGAGATTCCGGTTTTTATGAAATTCCTCCCTTGGAAAAACTTCAATCACAAGAGGATGAAGCTCACAAACATCTTTTAAACAATAAGTTTGAAAAAAAACATTTATTCACTTTTGATGTCATTTCAGCCCCTCAGGCGAGTTATGTGCCAACCTATCCCAAAAGGATGAAAGTAATGGTATCCATCTTGGTATGTAGTTTTATTTTTTCTTCAACCGGATGCTTCTTATGGAACGGAATGCTTCATTTAAAAGCAAAGAATAGATGAGAATAAGCTTCAAACATTTTAAAACGTTCCAAACCGAAGGTGTCGGTGTTGTTCTTTTTTTCCTACTATGCACAAGCGCTCTTGTAGGAAGTCATCTTTATCTCTTTAACATCAAATTTAGTCTGATCCGAATTATTCCGATCCTTTCCATTGTCTACTTTTTCTTCACCCATCGTTCTTCCTATCATTCTAATAACACCTATTATTACACTGTCGGTTTTTTCTTTATATACACCGTTTACACATTTATTATTTCCCTTTCTAACTGGGAATTTGTCAGTTTTTCACAATTTTTCAATTTTCTATACCCTTTGCTCATCATTTATGTTGTGTTGACTTTTATGTATCAAAACGTGGAGAAATTTTTGTATTATTTCTATCTTGTTTGTTACATCGCTCTGTATGTTTTATCTGTTTTTGCCCTTTATGAATACCTTACCGGTTTTCATTTGAAGGGCTCCAGCATGCATTTATCTATCAATCAAGCACGTAACCTTCCCACCACATTTTATACCAATGTCAACGATTTTGCAGTAGTTATGACCATGCTATTATGTTATTTTTTGGCCTACCGAAAAAATATTTTAAATTCCAAGAAACATCTCATCTCTATTCTTTTTATTCTGATAACCGCTACTTGTATAATACTTACCGGAGCCCGAATTGCACAAATTTCCCTAATCTTGTTTTTGTTATTTTATATTAGAAAGTTCCTATTTAAAAAGAAAACCTTATTTTTTATTATAGGAGGAGTCACTATTTTCATCCTCATCATTTATTTTTTTAACTTTGCCGACTCTTCAGGACAAACTCGAATGAACCTCTATCGTTATGCTTTTGTATCATTATTTGATTCTTATTTTTTAGGATTTGGTATTAACATGGATCCACATTATTTTTCTACTTTAAACAATTACGATCTGTTCAAAGAAATTATCAATGGGCATTCCTATCTGTTAGGGATGCTAATTTCATCAGGTCTCGGAATTTTTATTTTATATATCTTACTTATCATACATGTGGAAAAAAAGATGGCCTATTACAAAATAGATGAATTTTTTATGCTTCCTTTGCTCTATATTTTGCTACTTTTCGGACCGAGTTCGAGTACTTTTTTCTGGCCCCATTATCTGTTTTTTTGTTCTTATGTTGCTTATTCATATTATCTGGAAAAATCGGCAGAAAAAAACAAACCTAATCCCCTATTAAAAGAGAGATGTCATTAAAATCACAAACGATTTCAGGAGTAAAATGGACTACCATTTCTACGGTCAACAATTCCGTGGTTCAAATGGTAAAGTTACTTATATTGGCTCGTTTGTTAGAAAAGCAAGATTTCGGTTTAATAGCCATTGCTTTGATGATCATAGGTTTAACAGACATTTTTGCCAATCTCGGTTTGGCCGTAGGATTGATACACAAACAAAATATCACGCAAAAACAATATTCCTCGGTTTTTTGGCTTAATCTTTTGATAAGCACGGTTTTATTTCTTGGATTATGGGCCGTATCGCCACTTTTTTCAAATTTTTACCATGAACCCATGCTCAATACCATCATTCCGCTGTTAGGATTGCAACTGGTTATTTCTTCGTTCGGAAAAATGTTTCTGACCTTTAAAACCAAAGAACTGGAATTTAAATTTATCTCCATTGTAAACATCATAGGCATAGAAATAGCGGCCATTTTCACCGTTATATTGGCTTTGAACGGATTCGGGGTGTTCAGTCTTGTGTATGGCATGTTGCTTCAAACAACTATTATTCAAGCGATTTATGCCATTTCTGGCATCAAAAAATATCGGATTTTATTCCATTTTAATTTAAAAGAGATTACCGATCTTTTAAAAATTGGAGGTTTTCAAGTAGGCACTCAGATTGTGGACTACATCGCTTCCAAGTTAGATATTTTCCTAATCGGTCGTTTTTTTGGGATTGAACTATTGGGCATCTATAATTTAGCTAAAGAATTAATATTGAAAGTGATACAAGTCATCAATCCGATCATCACCAATGTAGCCACTCCGGCTTTTGCCAAAATTCAGCAAAATGTAGAATTGATGCGAACACACTACCTCCAAATTCTCAAAACACTCTCTTCTATCAACTTTCCTATTTTTATCACGCTCTTTATTTTTGCCAATTCTGTCACCCTTGTTATTTACGGAGAAAAAATGATGGAAGCTGCCCAATTTGTCAGAATTTTATCTTTGTGGGGACTACTCCTTTCCGTTGGCAATCCTGCCGGTATTCTGATGGTTTCGTTAGGACGTACCGATCTTGGTTTTTACTGGACACTCGTCAGAGCCTCCATCACGCTGCTTGCTATTTTTGCAGCCAGCTTTTTCGGTTTAAATGCAGTTGCTTATGCACAGGTAGTCATCGGTTTTATATTTTTCTTCCTTTATTGGAAAATGATGATCTACAAAATGGTTCAAATTCCTCTCAAAATTTATTGCAAGACCAACCTGAAGCCGTTAGGATTCGCCTTATTGGCAGCCATTCCTGCACTTCCTTTTTTGCTATTCAATCAACTTTCGATACAACTACTGGGCGTGGTGCTCTATTTTATTTCCTATCTCGTTTGTAATTTCCTACTCAATCGAAAATTTATAACCGAAATGCTTCATCTTGTTTTAAATCGAAATCTTTCGAAAAATTAATTAAAATCCTCATGAATCCAAAGCGTATAATCTTTCATGTACCGCTAAAACTAAATCTTAAAATGGCATCAGCAAGCCAAATAAGGCCTTTTAAACTCATAGAAGCTTTTCAACAATCAGGGTATGAAGTGGCCGTGGTGGAAGGTTCTGGTAAAGAACGGCAGCAACAAATTGCAAAAATAAAAACTCATATCAAACAGGGAATGCATTACGATTTTGTCTATTCAGAATCTTCTGTCATGCCCACTTTATTAACCGAAAAGCATCATTTCCCTACTTACCCGTGCCTGGATTTTTCATTTCTTTCATTTTGCAAAAAACATCATATTCCTATCGGACTGTTTTATCGTGATATCTATTGGTGCTACATTAATAAAGGAAAGGACTGGAAACAGCGGATTGCCAAATATTTCTATCAATACGATTTGTTCAAATACAAGCAATTGTTAGATGTTCTCTTTTTGCCATCATTGGAAATGTTACCCTATATTCCTTTCAAGTTTAACAAAGAAGTGCAAAGTTTACCGGCCGGAGCTCTTGTGAGTCAATTACCGGAACCTAAACAAAACGGGAAACTTAAATTATTATACATTGGAGGACTTGGAGGTTATTACCATATTGCTCAACTCTTGAAAGTTGTATCGGAACTACCTTTCGTAGCTCTGACCATTTGCTGTCGTAAAGCCGAATGGGAACAAATGAAAGCAGAATATAGTTCTTTTTTGAACAACCAGATTACCATCCTCCATGCAAGTGGCGATACCATTAAAGAGTTGTATGCACAAGCCGACGTTTTTACGCTGCTTCTCAAACCTAACGATTATTTGAACTTCGCCGTTTCATACAAATTATTTGAAGCCATCGGTTACCAACGACCATTATTGGGTTATGCTGGCACGTGGAGTGGTAATTTTATTATGAAAAACCATATTGGCATTACTTGTTACTATAGCGAAGAAAGTTTGAAAGAAGCTTTGATTTCTTTACATGAACAGCCGGAGTTAATTCATTCTTTCAAGGAAAATCTGAAAACGATATCAAAAGAAAACAGTTGGGAAAGTCGTTGTTTACAAATTGCAAATGCCTTGGTAAAATCATAACCTAATGAAAAAAATCAAAGTCTTTATTCTTTCCGACATCAACAGTACTCATACCAAACGCTGGGTTGCTTCGCTCTGTAGACAGGGGTGTGAAATATTTCTGTTCGGGCTGTTAAAATGCGATCATTCCTTCTACGATCATCTTCCTAACGTAACCGTGTACAACTATAATTTTAAACTTTCCAATCGGTTAAAATCGGCCAGATGGATCTTGGGAAAAGTGCTCTATTTGGGGGCCATTGGCCGTATCAAAAAGAAAATCAAAGAATTTCAACCCGATATTTTACATGCGCATTATGCTTCCAGTTTCGGATTATTGGGAGCTTTCACAAATTTTCATCCGTATATCATTTCCGTATGGGGAAGTGATGTTTACAGTTACCCAAAAGCGGGAAATATCTATAAAAAATTACTAACCTACAGCTTCTCCAAAGCTGATAAAATTTTATCTACCAGCTTGGTTATGGCCAAAGAAGCCCAACAAT
>JAVWBZ010000067.1:0-8049 GCA_036649255.1 Bacteroidales bacterium | reverse complement strand
AGATGGAGGGCTTGGTTGAAAAGGACTGAGTAGTTACTTTTTTTTTATATCCTTTTTTCTTTAAAAAAAGAGGTGTGATTTTATACGTATTTTTTAGTTTGGTTAGTGTAGGAGTGATTGCTCTTTTGGAAATTCTACTGTATAACAGCACCTTATACTTTATTTCCATTTCTGAAAATTTTGAAATTTCTATACGAAATTACTATAAATCATTATATCTTTTATTGTTTTTCAGAGATGCGGCTTTTCTTATCTTTTTTATGTTGCTTAAATTTTACCAAGATACCTTAGAGAAATGTAATATGGAAAAGAAAATGGCAGAGTTGGAAAGGCAAAATTTTGCATTGAAAGAGGAAAAATATGAGATAGAAAATCAATATCTCCGTTCAAAAATTACACCACATTACCTCGTCAATGTAGTTAATTCTTTGCAGGCAAGAGCTATCAAAAAAACGGACGATCTACCCAATTTAATAGCCAAATTATCGGCAGTATTGGAATATTACATGATTTTTTCTTCAAAAGAACAAGTAGATATTAATGAAGAAATTATATTTTATAAAAATTTTATTGATCTTGAAATATTGCGACACAAAGAACCGTTGTTGTTGTCGTTTAATGTGATCAATATACCTAAAAATTGCATGATTCCGCCTTTGCTCTTTGAAAATATGATAGCCAATGCTTTTAAATTTGTTCCACAAGACGAGAGTGGGTATATTAAAATATTATTTGAATTTCATGACCCTAATTCTCTAATTTTCAGTTGTGAAAATAACAGATGGAACAATGAAATAAATTATCAAAAACATGGTACCGGTTTACGAAATATGGAAAAACGCTTGAAATTATTGTTTGGGAGTGCTTTTATGCTGACTACAACAAATCTGAAAGATAGTTTTTTTATTCGATTGGAATTAAAGAATCTTGATAAAATAAAAAAAGAATGTCGATGAAACAGTATTCTTATTTAACGGTCGATGACAATGAAGATATGTCAACCGGGATTGTGTATAAAATGGCTAAATACAATGAATTTGAATTTTCACGTCATTTTTCCGTACCGGAAGAAGCTTTGAATTTTTTAAAAATGCGAAAATGCGATCTTCTATTTTTAGATGTTCAAATGCCCAAAATCGATGGATTTCAATTGCTCGAAAAGCTCCAAAATCCTCCGCTTACAGTCATTGTAACCGGATATCCCAATATATACAGCGAACGGGCTCACCGCTATTATGACATGAATGTAATAGATTTTATTTCAAAAGTATGCACAGAAGAGCGATTCGACATTGCCATCAATAGATTTAAAAAAAAAATGCTGATTATTAAAATCATTGAAAATCATCAACACCTTTTGAACAATTCAACCTATTTGACCGTAAAACACCCTCTTTCAAATGAATCGGTTAACTTGGACATTCTTGACATTACCCATATTAAGCAAATAGAAAACTACTCTTACATTCATACACGAAATAAAGATTGTTATAGCAAAAGAATATCATTGATTAAATTTCAAACATTGCTTCCTGAAAACGCCACTTTATTGATTGGAAGAAATTGTTTGATCATGCGTCATCAAGTATGCAGCTACAATGCCCTTACCGTTAATTTAGGGAGAGATATTGACGGTAATGAAATCATCTTGCCAATATCTCCCACCAAAAGGACAGAAGTAGAATCTATTCTACATTAATTATTTATCGTAAAAGAAATTACGATAACTTTGACCCAATCCTGCATTAATATTGTCCAATATAGTTAAATAATTTTCAGCTATCTGAATTCCCTTCTGAGCCAATGTGTTGTTTCCTGAAAGTTGAGCCAATCTGATGAAGTTTTTAAGTTCTTGAAATTCCATTCCCATCTCGCCTTGAGCACTTTCAATATGTTTAACTTTACCCGACAAGGAAGCCTCAATAAGATCCAAGTATTTCCCTCCAAATTGACCAATAGGAAGTTCTTTCATTTTTTCTTTGAAAATTTCATAATCTTTCTCGTTCAATGACCCCATAAATTGTGAAATAAAAAGCATATCATTGGAAATATTTTCACGATAGATTTGGAGTGTCTTTTCATTACATTGATTATACCAAGCAAATTCTTCTACAACATCGTTCCAAAATCTATTGGCCATTTCCATTCCTTTTTTATGCCCCGAAGCAGTGTTAAGTTTGAAATAATCCTGCATATAATAAATACAAGATTGACTGTATCCCGGTTGATAAACCAATAGGTAAGGAAATACGTTGTAATCTAAAACCTCATTTCCTTTATCCAAGACCTTTTCTGCTTTTTCAATTTTCCCTTCTGCAATGAGTTCTTCTGCTAAACGCTGGTACATCTTACGAGTTAAGGAAACCATCCGCACATTGTCCTCGTTATGATAAACTCTTGGATCGTTAAAACCTCCCCATAAGAAAGGATAAGCCGTTTTAGCAGGAGTATTCGGATTATTGACGCGATCTGTACGGCTGTGATCATTGAAAACATTGACTAAATTATCATAGAGTCTATCGGTATCAATTCGTCCTATGTCATAATAGCTGCGTTTGGGTGATTCAATCGGCACCAATCTATAAGCCATCCCCTCTAATTGGAAATAAGCTTCCAGGCCTAAGTAAGCTTCCGAACCGGTTGTAGAAGCATAATAAACAGGTCTTTCCCAATTGTTATTGGCAAGAATATCCATCATAATAATATAGGCTTTGGCCAAAGGATTTACACCATTTGGATCCATGTTCCATCTCAATTTATCTACAATCAAGGAATCCATTCCGGGTTTAACAGTTCCGTTGGCCAACACTTTTTCTTTATCAACCGCCAAAGAGAAACTGGCTGGAATGGCTCGCCCATTACTTCTATATCCATTTTGAGGATTGAGAAGAAGAATATTTCGTTCATTATCAAAAGCAGGATTTTTAATGTAATCAACCACTTGCTTTAAATCCACAAACTGGCTACCAGCAGCGTCAAGATATAAAACATCACGAGTCCCGTCTTTATATTGCTCCCAAGTCATTGAAATAGGCAAAGGATCCGAGTTATAGGCTTTTCTTTTCATTTGATCTACATACCAACTTGTACTTAAAAGACTCAAATTACAAACCCGTACATCGGTTCTATATCCTTCCACTTCCTGAGCATACCATAATGGGAAAGTATCATTATCGCCCAACGTAAATAAAATAGCATTGGGAGCACATGAATCAAGGTAGTTTTTAGCAATAGCCAGTGCCGTGTACCGATTGGAACGATCGTGATCGTCCCAATTTTCTTTGGCTAAAATACCGGGAACCAATCCCAGGCAAATAACAGTGATAAGAACTCCACCGATTACTTGTACTTTGTTGTTTTTTATTTTTTCAAATATTGAATAGAGGGCAAATACCCCAAATCCCACCCAGATGGAGAAGGCATAAAAAGAGGCTGCAAAAGCATAATCCCGTTCACGAGGTTGGAAAGCATACATATTCAAATAGAATGAAATAGCCAATCCTGTCATTAAGAATAATAATAAAACAACAAATGAGTTTTTCCCATCTTTTATGGAATAAAAAATGATCCCAATGATTCCCAAAATAAGCGGAAGCATATAATAATTATTATGTCCCGGACGCTCCATGGAACGTGGTAAGTCGCCCGAAGTTCCCACTAAATGATGGTCAATAAAAGGAATACCCGTTATCCAATTTCCATTATTAAGATCGCCTCTTCCTTGCAGGTCATTCTGTCGACCAGCAAAGTTCCACATGAAATAACGGAAATACATATAATTTAACTGATACGTGTGCATGAATTTAAGATTTTGCTGGAAGGTAGGAAGTTTTCCCTTTTCCAATGCTTTCCTATTTTCTTTATCGGAAGGACTATCCGTATTGTATTGATTTTTAAGCCAATTGATGTAATCACCTGTTTTTTCTTTTGACCACATTCTCGGGAAAAGCATACAATCGGAAGGTTGATAAATAGTAACTTCGTCTTTTCTTGGATTGGAAACTACATATTTTTTTAATTTATCATCTCTTACGTAAAAAGGATTTCCATTTTCAGTTCCGACTGCCCGAGAATTATAGGATTGTCCGTAAAATAGGGGATTGGAACCATATTGCTCACGGTTTAAATAAGATAACAAGGCAACTGCATCTTCTGGATTATTTTCGTCAATCGTGGGATCTGCATTTGAACGGATCACCAATGTAAAGAAAGTGGAATATCCAATCAATAAAAAGATAAAAGAAAAAATTCCGGCAAGAAATACTTTTTTATTGTGTTTAAATCCATAATACAAACCATATGCAATCAGTCCGAAAATCAATAAGAAATAAATGATCGTACCTGAATTGAAAGGTAATCCAATAGAATTGACAAAGAATATTTCAAATTTACCAGCAAAATTTACAATTTGAGGAATAATTCCGTAAAGAATCAATCCTAACAATATAAATGAAACGATTAAAGACCATAATACACCCCACTCCGCTTTTGATCTGATGGTTCCTTTTTTAACACAAAGATAGAATAGCGGAATCGTGATGAATACCCAAACAACGAACATAAGCCCGGTAGAAAAAAAGAAAGCTCCGAAAAACGAAATAACGGCCAATGTTTGAACAACTCCCATTACAGTGGCTTTCTTAGACAGTTTGAAATAGATAATGAGAACTATAGCGGGCAATGTTAACAAGTTTAACAAGTGTACACCGATTGAAAGTCCCACCAAATAAGCAATTAACACAATCCATCTATTGGGATTGACATTAGATTTGGGATTGTCGTACTCTTCATCCCATTTTAAAATACACCAGAAAACAAGAGCCGTAAAGAAAGAAGACATGGCATAAACTTCACCTTCAACAGCTGAAAACCAAAAAGTGTCAGTAAAAGTATAGGTTAAAGAACCTACTAAAGCAGAACCAAAAACGGCAATGGTACGACCAGGGGTCATTTCTCCCAAATGGGCAACTAATTTTCTACCTAAACGAGTAATAGTCCAAAACAGGAACATGATGGTTAAACCGCTACAAATTGCCGACATGCAATTAATACAGAAAGCCACCTTGGTAACATCATCACCAGCAAACAAAGAGAAAAATCTTCCGATTAACTGGAAAGTAGGTGCTCCGGGAGGGTGTCCAACCAATAATTTATAAGCGGTAGAAATGTATTCGCCACAATCCCACCAAGAGGCAGTAGGTTCTGCTGTGATAATATAGATGGCCGATGCTAAAATACCGATAGCCCATCCTATCACATTGTTAACTAACTTAAATGATTTTGTCATTCTTCTTTGATTAAAAAGGTTATTATCTATTAAATAATGATTCACAGGTATTCAACATTTCACTCTACTTAGTTGCAGCTTTAAATTGTTGCAAGAATCGAATATCATTTTCAAAATAGAGGCGAATATCATTAGTCCTATATTTAAGCATGGTCATGCGTTCGATACCCATACCGAAAGCATATCCGCTATATTTTTTACTATCTATTCCGCAATTTTCTAAAACGTTAGGGTCAACCATACCACAGCCAAGTATTTCTACCCAACCGGTATATTTACATAAGTTACATCCTTTACCTCCACAAATATTGCAGGAAATATCCATTTCAGCCGAAGGTTCTGTGAAAGGGAAAAACGAGGGGCGTAATCGCATTTTAGTCTCTTCTCCGAACATCTTTTTGGCAAAATAGATCAAAGTTTGTTTCATTTCGGCAAAAGATACATTTTCCGCAATATAAAGCCCTTCCACTTGGTGAAAAATACAATGAGCTCTCGAAGTAATGGCTTCATTTCGAAAAACACGCCCTGGGCAAATCACCCTGATAGGTGGTTGCTGTTTTTCCATAATGCGCACTTGCAAAGAGGAAGTATGAGTTCGCAACACTACATCGGGACGTATATCAATAAAAAAAGTATCCTGCATGTCGCGAGCAGGGTGCTCTTCAGGAAAATTCAAAGCAGTAAAAACATGCCAGTCATCTTCTATATCCGGACCTGAAACGGCTGAGAAACCAATCCCTTCAAAAATTGCGCAAACTTCATTCATCATAATGGAAATAGGATGCATGGAACCCAATCCTATAGCAGTAGAAGGGCGGGTTATATCTAGGTTACTTGACGCATAGACAGTGGAAGATTCCAATCTCTCCTTACTTTCGTCAAAATATTGTTGTGCTTTTTGTTTTAGGTTATTGACCAATTGTCCAAAAGATTTTCTCTCTTCGGGCGCAATATTTTTAATTTCCGCAAGCAGCAATTGCAATTCACTTTTTTTACTTAAAAATTGCAATCGATATTGTTCCAAGTGTTCTGTCGTTTCAATCTTAAACTGTTCTATTTCTTGATGGAGTTGTTCTATTTTTGACATTTTCGATAAGATTTTGTTCTATAATTAACTTCAAAATTCAGTAAAATAATGATCGATTATTCTATTATTTTAGCTCCTAAAATTTTGATATCGGTAATAGGTCGGTCTCTCCGGTCTTTGGGTTGTGCAGCAATTTTATCTACGATATCCATTCCGTTAATAACTTCTCCAAAAACGGTATAATCGCCATCCAAATGAGGAGCTCCGCCTATGGACGTATAAGTATTAACTTGTTCTTGCGAATAAGTTTTACCCATCTGATTAATAATTCTATTCATTTCATCGGTTGAAAATGTTTTACCATCTACAATATAAAACTGAGAACCAGAAGAAGCTTTGGTAGGATTTACATGATCACCTTGGCGGGCAGCGGCCACAGCTCCTCTTTTATGATAACGCGTACTCACAAACTCAGCGGGAATCGTATAATCAGGTCCGCCATTTCCCAACATTTGGCTTGATTTTGCATTTTTTGAATCAGGATCGCCAGTTTGAATCATAAAGTTTTGTATAATTCTATGAAAAAGAACCCCATCATAATAGTGTTCGTTAACCAATTTTATAAAGTTTTCTTTATGCTTGGGCGTTTCATTATAAAGGGCAATCGTGATATCTCCCATAGATGTTTGAAATAAAATTTTTGTCATTTTTTCGTTTTTACTTACAATATTAACCTTCTTGTTTTTTTCGATGTCGTCAAATTTAGAATCATGATTTTTTACAGAGGAACAACTTGCTAAAATTACTACGGAAATAAGGATTCGGTAAAAAAATTTTCTGTTCATTATACAATATTATGTATCACAATAACTGATTTTTTTTTGAAATATTTTAAGTCGGCAAATATACAGCAAAAAATTTAATTACAATATCGAAAATCAACCCGTAGTTGAATGAAAGACGATAAGTTTCAGTTTATGAAAAAATATTATCTTTGCCGTTTTCTAAAATCAAATTCATGAAACATTTCAGATTTTTCCTCTTTGTCATTTTTATATTCTTTTTAATATCTGGATATGCTCAAGAGGGTATGCTAAAAGGCTTTATATATGATCACGAAAATGGCGAAGCAATAGGATATTGTCCTGTTGGAAAATATGTCGTACAAATTTCGTTGTTCGGATATGATAATTTTTTAGATACCGTAGAAATAAAACAAGGGGTTACTGTCAAAAGATATTTTCTATATTCTTCCAAAGTTTCGCTTGATGCTGTGCAAATTACTGCCGAATCACAACGTAAAACTCAAGAAACGAGAATTTCTGTGGTAAGTGTTACACCTAAAGAGATGAGCAAAATGCCTGCTATTGGAGGTCAACCTGATTTTGCACAATATTTACAGGTATTGCCCGGAATCGTCTCAACAGGAGACCAGGGAGGACAACTCTATGTGCGGGGGGGCACTCCTACCCAAAATATGCTTCTTCTTGACGGCATGATTGTGTATAATCCGTTTCACTCAATTGGGCTTTTTTCTGTTTTTGATTCCGAAATTATGAGTAATGCCGACGTTTATACCGGAGGCTATGGAGCTGAATTTGGAGGGAGAATCTCTTCCGTAATGGATATCCAAACTCGAGACGGAAACAAAAAAAGATTGTCCGGGAAAATAGATTTTACCAACATTGGAGCACAACTTCTGCTAGAAGGTCCGTTTGTGAAATTAAAAGACAAT
>JAVWBZ010000066.1:0-8052 GCA_036649255.1 Bacteroidales bacterium | reverse complement strand
GTCAGCATTCAATACGGGAGCTTCTGCTGTATATTCATAAGTTTCGCCTAACTGTTTTAAAGCATTTTGGTGATTGGCAATGTGAACGGCTTCTGCTGCAGAGGCTGCTGCAAACATATTGGCGGTGTTTGGCATTTTTTTCTTTGCGGCTTCCGTAGAAATTGTTGCATACTTAACGCTGGCGTCGGTTTCCCCTTTGATGGCTTTTTGAAGGTGTTCAATGGTGATAACTTTTTTGACTTCACAGGGAGCTTCTTCTTTAGGAGCTTCTTTTTGTTTACAAGAAACAAATGCCGTTGCTATGATCATAACGGCTACGATAACAAATCTTTTTTTCATGACTTTTTTGATTAAAAATTGTTTTATAAACTTAATTAATTTTAGGCGGCAAAAATAGTATTTTTTTGATTCAGTAATGGAGAAAAAAAAGAAAAAAAATGCGTATTTTTGCCGCCTCATTAAATTAAGACAGAGCTATTTAAAACGTTCAATTTTTTAATCAAAAATGTAAATATTATGAAAAAAGTGATTCACACCGACCATGCCCCAAAAGCAGTGGGCCCTTACAGTCAGGCAATTGAAGCCAATGGAATGTTATTTATTTCCGGACAAATTCCGATCAATCCTGCTACAGGTACTGTTCCCGAAGGGATTGAAGCCCAAACCGAACAAGTGATGAAAAATATCGGTGCTATTTTAAATGAAGCCGGTTATACGTATGAAAATGTGATTAAATCGACTTGTCTGTTGAGTGATATTGCCAATTTTAAACCGATGAATGAGATTTATGCAAAATATTATACGGTAACTCCGCCGGCAAGAGCCGCTTTCGCGGTGAAAGATCTTCCCATGGGAGTGTTAGTTGAAATTGAAACAATTGCCGTAAAATAATCTGCTTATTAACAAAACCCTTTATTGATGAACTATCTTACCGTCGAAAAACTATCAAAGAGTGTCGGAGAAAAACAGCTTTTCGACGGTATTACTTTTGGTATTGAAAAAGGACAAAAAACAGCTTTGATTGCCCGCAATGGAACCGGAAAAAGTACCTTGCTCAATATTATTGCAGGTTTGGACACTGCCGACGAAGGTCAAGTGGTGATTCGGAAAGGAATTACGATTTCGTATTTGCCTCAGGTAGATAATTTTGCCGATGATTTTTCGGTAATGGATACCATTTTTGATTCTCAAACTCCGGTGATTCAAGCAATCAAGGAGTACGAAACTTGCCTATCTCTTTCAGAGAAAAACGATGGCTTGTCTGATTTGCATGATCGAATGGAAAAGGCGATATTGGAAATGGATCGGTTGCATGCCTGGGATTTTGAGGCGAAGGCCAAAGAGATTTTATCTCGTTTTGGGATTGATGATATCTTTAAAAATATCAGAGCGTTATCGGGAGGTCAGCGAAAGAAAGCCGCTTTGGCCAAAACGCTTATTGCCGATACGGATTTACTTATTCTGGATGAACCTACCAACCATTTGGATGTGGAGATGATAGAATGGCTGGAGGATTATCTTTCTTATTCAAATGTTACACTTTTAATGGTTACACATGATCGTTATTTTTTAGATAAGGTGTGTAATGATATCATAGAACTGGATGCGACACAATTATATCATTACAAAGGAAAATACGATTATTTTCTGGAAAAAAAAGCAGAACGTCTGGCCAATGCTGCTGCCGAAAATGAAAAAATCAAACAACTCTATCGTAAGGAGTTGGAATGGGTACACACGTCGCCTCAGGCACGTACTACCAAGGCCAAAGCACGTATCAATGCCTTTGAAACATTGAAGGAAGAGGCTTTGAAAAAAAATGAACAAAAAACAGAAGAATTTAAAGTCAGAACTGAACGATTAGGAAATAAAATATTGGAAATAAATAATTTAGATTTTTCTTATCCTGACAATATACTATTAGACGACTTTTCTTATATTTTTAAAAAAGGAGAGAAATGCGGTATTGTGGGCCCCAACGGAACCGGTAAAAGTACTCTGCTCAAGTTAATTATGGGAGAACTAAAGGCCGATGCGGGAAAGATTACCCCCGGATTGACCATTCAATTCGGCTATTTTGCACAAGATGGGCTTCCCTATGCCGGCAATAAACGAATCATTGATTTGGTGAAAGAACAAGCTGAGGTGATCAGGATGGATAACGGAAATTATATAGGCGCCTCTCAATTTCTTAATCATTTTGGATTTAAATTCGAACAACAATATACCTATTATGATGACTTAAGCGGTGGTGAAAAACGAAAGTTGCATCTCCTGATTACGTTGCTTAAAAATCCTAATTTTTTGATTTTGGATGAACCTACCAATGATTTTGATATTGATACGCTGAATCTGTTGGAAGATTTTCTGGATCATTACGGCGGATGTTTGCTGATTGTGTCGCATGATCGTTGGTTTATGGATAAATTGGTGGAACATATTTTTGTGTTTGAAGGAGATGGTAAGGTGAAGGATTATTATGGTAATTATACGGAATATCGATTGGAAAAAGAACAACAATTGCGTATTCAGAAGAAAATGGAAAAAGCTCGAAAGGGACAGGAAGAAAAGAGTGTAAAAATAACAACTGCTTCCAATCGGCTTAGTTATAAAGAGAAAAAAGAATTGGAAACGCTTGAAGTGGAGATGGAGGCATTGGAAAAAGAGAAAATTGAATTGGTGGCAAAGATGAATCGTGGGAACGGAACTTCTCAGGAATTGATTGACTGGGGAAACCGATATAAGATGGTAGAGGAGAAATTAGATGAGAAGTCTATGAGGTGGTTGGAACTTTCTGATAAAGACGTAAGTTAAGAACCAGCCTCGGTCAGGGGTTGTTGTGATAGGGGAACAGTGTGTTGAATAAGTGGTAGCAATACAATGAAATTTCAAAAATCAATAGATATCATTGGGTATGATGTTCAATAACCTTGGGTGAGGGACGGAAAGCGGTACCCCGCAACTGCCTGAGTTTAACGAAGGCAGTGAGGAGTATAGCAGACGGCCCGACCCGGAGCCGGGTTTAAAATAATGATAACCAACAAGAAGAATGAGTAAACTTACCGGATGCCAGACAGAAGCCACAAGGTTAAGAGGCGAAGGGGCACCCCCAAAAAAAAGATAGAATTTATCTGATAATACTGCTTGAAATTTTCAAGATTTAGTTGATGGAAAGCACAATTTTTGAGTATGTTTCGGAAAGTGAAACTTGCAACATTGAAAACCAAAGGGATCTAATGGATTTTCTGAAGAATATCATTTCCACTATTTATTCATTCACAATCTGTTTCCATTTAACCTCTATAACTTTTCCAAAGGGTTGCAGTTCTTTTTTGTTGATTCGTTTCAGATCTCCGGAAACTGTTACGATAAGAGGGTGATTGGCTATATTTTTTTCATAAAAAGTCATGATATCGGCGAAATTCATGGCGGCAATTCGTTGGTTAAACAACGGCCGGGGATCAGCAGTGTAACCGATTTTTTGCCATGCAACCACCGATTCTGGGATATTCCGGAAATCAATATACTCGGAAGCATTTTTATGCAAAAGAGATTCTTGAGCTACTTTGAATTTTTCGGTTTTCCGAGGTATTTTTACAATTAATTCTCTCATGGCAGAAATACCGTCTATGGTCTTATCCGATTGTGTACCCAAAAATCCGATCAAATAACCCGGACGTCTATTTCTTTCATCGTAAGTGTAATAGGCACTTGCAGAATAGCCCAAAGATCTTAATTCCCGTATTTCCTGGAAGATGATACCGTTCATTCCTCCATCAAAATATTCGTTAAACAGGGCACATACAGGTTTTTCAGATTCATCTAACTTGTTGCCCAAGCTATAATAATAGAGGTTGTTCTGCAAGAATTTATCATTGTGGATCACATAAACAACAGGTGTTTCATATTGTCTTAACGGAATTAATTCTTCATTCCCTTGTGTGGCCTTTTCGGGGAATGTCATATTTTGTAAAAAAATATTTTGCAGTTGTTGAGCTGGCACATTTCCTACATAGGTTACATATCCTTCATATTGCAAAGCTTTGGTAAATTTATCAAGTAGAAAACGGCCGGTGTAAGATTTAATATCTTTCAAAGCTGGTGTATTGATCAAATCTGATTTCTCTCCAAACAGGGCATAGTTTCTCAATGCATAAGCCCAACTGTCGGAATTTTCTTTCATCATTTTTAAATCGTTTTGATGATTCTCTATCAATATTTTTAATTTGGATTCATCATTTCCGGGATGATCCAGTTTTTCCCGACAAAGTTTTAAAATTTGCAATAAATCCTTTTCAAAACCAGTAATACGAACGATGGTACTATTATTTTTGACTTCGACGTCAAACGAGGCACCCATTCTTTGAAGTTCCAATTGAAATTGTTCAAAATTCTTATTTTCAGTTCCTTGTAAATTAAAATATTGTATCGCATATTCCAAATCAATGTCGCAAATAGATCCATATTGATAGGTAATTTTCAAGGAAAAAATATCATTGTATGGATTGGGTGAAGCATATAGATTAAAACTACTGGTTAAAGGCAGTGTGGTAACATCTTTATTAAAATCAATCACTTGCGGTTTTGTGGGTGGGAGCTTGATTTCTTCTATCATTTGCGCAAACTCAGATTTTGCTTCCGTATTCTGAGCTATTATCGGTTTCCATTCAGGTTTTTCTATTTTATTCTTTTTCTTTGATCCCATATTAGAACGATAAATCAGATAATCATGCTGGAAAAAATGATTGGCTATTTTAACCATATCCTCTTTGGACATATTTTTAACCAATTCTATCTCTTTCAAATAATCATCTGCTGTTTTTCCCGACATTTCCAAAATAAGGATGGTCATAAATTTACCGGGAATATTTTCCAGTTCTTCAATGGCATTTTTTAAATAATCAGTTCTGACGGCTTCAAATAAATCATCGCTAAAACTACCTGTTTTCAAATCCTGAATGGCATTGAAAATCAATTTTTCCGCTTTTTCGTGTGATTGTCCGATAATCTTAGGAACATAGATAAACGAAAAGGCACCAGCTTCAACCAAGGAAAAATTAAAACACCCTGTCATATACAATTGATTATCATTCATCAGTTTATCCAATAAACCAGTGGAAGCATTATTGGAAAACAGTTGAGAACAGATATCCAGATAAAAAGCTTGCGAATCGGAAGCCGGAACCGAATTATACACAATCGCTCCCACTTTGACAGGCGTTTGTCTGGTGGTTATCATTTTTTGCCCTTTAATGTTTGATACAGAAGGAAAAGGGACGGTTTCTTTCTTTGAATCACCGTTTTCCAACTTTCCCATGGTTTGTTCCAATAGGGGTTTTAAAGAGTCAACTTCAAAATCACCCACTAAAATAAGGGTCATATTACGAGGCACATAAAAGGTTTTGTAGAAAGTTTGCATTTTAGACATTTGAGGATTTTTCAAATGTTCTGGAAATCCTATAATGGGAATGGCATACGGATGTCCGGAAAAGACCTCTTTGGTAACATCTTCCATCAGCACGGAAAAAGGATCATCGGCGTACATATTGTATTCTTCATATACGGTTTCCAATTCTGATTGAAAAAGGCGAAAAACAGGGTTTCGTAAGCGTTCGGCATAAACCATCAACCATTTTTCTAATTGATTGGATGGAAACATGTTATGATAAACAGTATGATCGTTACTGGTGGAAGCATTGATTCCTTTTCCTCCCATTTTCCCTAAAATCACATCTACTTCATTGGGAATGGCAAATTGCACAGCTTCTAAACTTACTTCATTGATCTCTTTTTGTAATTCTTTTCGTCGGGCAATTTCCGTCGTTTTTTGTATTTCGTCGTAAAGAGCTGAAATTTTATCAAGATAAGGCTTCTCGGCCTCCCAGTTCAAGGTTCCAATTTTATCGGTCCCTTTAAACATAATGTGCTCAAAATAGTGTGCCATGCCGGTGGCATCTGCCGGATCGTTTTTACTACCCACCTGAACACAAACACCACCATATATTTCCGGCTTGGAATGATCTTCGCACAAAAGGACTTTCATTCCGTTATGTAAAACAAAGGTTTGTACTTTCAAATCAGCCGACTGGGCATTTAGGCAATAGGTAATGACAATGACACAGATTGTTAAAATAAATCTTTTCATAATCCTCTTAGTTAAAATTTGAATATGGAGTCATAAAACAATTTTCTATTTTAAACTCTGTTAAAATAGAAAATTAGGTTGCAAATATAACCTATTTTTCGTAAATTCTCCAGATTTTTTATTTTATACTCCTTTCCCAAAAAGTTTATTTGCAACAACTTGTTTTTATTGGTAGGATTTGTTCCCTTCAGGCTCTTTCTTGTCCTACAATTTACCACTTTTGTGTAGTATCATTGTAATTCACCTCTCTGTTTTGAGATTGTTTCAGCACATCACTTTTAATAGAAAGAGGAAGAAGACAATATTTAGAATAAAAGACAATATAAAACTTACCAGTAATATTTTATTAGTATATTTTTTCATTTGTTATGATAATTAATAAATGGGGGTTAATAATTTTCTTTCATGTTCTATAAACTTAATACAAAAAGATGGGGTTATTCCATGGAATGATGACTTTTTTCTTTCCAATTGCGGTATAATTGTTCCAATTCTTGTATATTAATTTGAATTAGCTCCATGTTTTTAAATAAAACCGGCAGTTCTTCCTGGATAAATTGTTGTTTGCGATGAACTATGATCTTTTCGATTGCATAAGGAGTGACAAAAAAACCGACTCCTCGCTTATTTACAATCACTTCCAAACTTTGCAAAAAATCATAGGAACGAAGTACTGTATTGGGATTTACTTCTAAGGAGATCCCCAGTTCCCGTACCGACATAGCCCGATCCCCAATGTTCCATTTCTTTGTCAAAATCTGTTCGCATACATAATCGGCAATCTGAAGATAAATAGCTTTGTTTTCTGTAAAATTCATATTATACCTCCGTTTCTCTTAATCTGAAATAACTTAATACCCAGAATAGCGGAATAAAAATCAAGGTAAGGATGGTGTCGAACCATTTAAAAACAATTGAGGTAGTTAATTCTGTGACATTTCCCATTAAATTATATGCAAACAGGTTCGTATATACATCCGTATTGGTTCGTACAAGAATGAAGAACAGGATTAAATCAATAATGGCAAAAATCATGGTTACTACAATAAAAGAGCCTGCTATTTTAAGCAAAGCATTCTTTTTGAAATAGATGGCTCCGAACATTCCCATTGTCTGAAAAGCAATGATCGTGAGATAAAAATCAAAATTTAACGGATAAAGAAAACTATAATCCATTGCAGTTTGAGAGAGAACTAATATATTAAACAATTGTCTTGCGAGTATTGACACAATATAAACAATAGTCACAGCCAAACTGATATAAAGGTGATTTAAAATACCAGCTGCTATTAATTTATCTTTGGTACTAGCTGGAATCATTAAATAGTTCATTCCTTTATTCGAATCACTAAAAACCCTAAAAGAACCCACCGAATAAAAAATGAGGTACAGAGGAATGAAAACCAATATCAAGCTACTTTCGGGCACACAGAAACTGACAACAAACAAAATGGCAAAAGCAGACAACTCTTTTTTCCCATTTTCTATAAAATGTTTTTGTAACAAATATTTTATATTTTGCACATTCATGATTTATCTATTTTTATTTTTAAAGGTAAATATTTGACTGATTCGTTCTTTATTCATCATAGTTGCATTGAATAATAATTCGATATCCAGTTTTGTTTCAAGATGGTCCGTATTTTCCGATACAACCAAAAAACCACGAACACTTTCTTCCTTATATAATACATTTTCTTTATTGATTTCTCCTTCAATTTGTTGAAAAGCCAATTTTTCGGTAATGGTATCAGCATCGGCATTCAATAAAATTTTGCCTCCATCCACAATCACCACTGCATCAATTAAACTGTGCAAATCTCGCACCTGATGAGTGGAAATAACGACCAATCGTGTTTCATCGGCTGCCATGGCCATTACTTTACGAAAAATACTTTTGGAAGGAA
>JAVWBZ010000065.1:0-8092 GCA_036649255.1 Bacteroidales bacterium | reverse complement strand
ACCTTACTGTTACATTGGCAAAATGGAAACCGTATAATTCTTCTATTCGATTGATAGCCAGTATTTCCATAATATCACCGTTGGCAATAAAACCTACTTCCGATTTTTCATCCACCCAATAGTAATTATTTTTTACCGCCATGATATAATCACCGGTTGCAATGATGTTTTCTCTGAATAAAATTCTATTTCTTATTTCATTGTTAAATATATACGCTCTTTTGTTCGATCGAGTGATGAGTACGATTTCATCGGAGTTATATTGATTGTATAAGGTGTTGAGTACCTCTTCTAATTCATTGCCGTGAATTTTGATAAAATCGTCGAAATATTGACGGCTCAGCAGGGGAGGGGCTGTTTCAAGGGAAGCGATTTTCTTTCGCAATAGATTGGCATTATATAAAATACCTGAATTGTATGTCTGGCGAACTACGTCGGTAAGCTGATAACCATGACTCTGAAGGTGAAAGCAGGAAGATAGGTAATCGCTCATCAAAGCCGGGCTTTCGTCGGCATGAACAGGAGGAAGTTGTGCATCATCGCCTATAAAAAGGAGTTTGTTATTTTCTCCTTCAAACACATAATTGATTAGATCTTCAAGCAGACTTCTTGATGAAAAAAGTTCTCCTCCTTGTTGTGAATCTGAAATCATGGAAACCTCATCCACAATGAAAAGGGTATTGTTCAGTTTATTTTCTTTTCTACTGAAGAGTAACATGCCATCACGCATTTGCATCCGGTAGATGTGTTTATGTATGGTGAAGGCCTTCTGCTGAGAGTAAGATGAAAACACCTTGGCAGCTCGCCCCGTGGGGGCAAGAAGTACGGTCTTTTTTTTAAGAGTTGCCAATGTTTTTACCAAAGCGCTGATAAGAGTAGTTTTGCCCGTACCGGCATAACCTTGCAATAGGAATAATGAATTGGATTGAGTTTCGCATATAAAATCAGCCAAAAGAGTCATGGCCATGGCCTGACCTTGTGTGGGATCGAAAGGAATACGATCGTGAAAAAGTTCGGAAAAGGTGATTTTAGAAAGCATGTCCAATGGCAAATTTGAAACCTTGAGCCCATTTCCATAATTTTCCCTCTCCTGAATTGGTCACCCAATTTTTGTTGATCCATCTTCCGTATTCGGTGACATTGGGATTATAAATGGGAACAGCATAATCTAATCTGATAATAAAAAAGTTGAAATCCAATCTGAGTCCTACACCAGCACCAATGGCAATTTCTTTGTAAAATCTGTCAAAACTGAAATTAGCATTGGGCATATCGGCCTGTTTCTTGGCCAACCAGATATTACCCATATCTACAAAAACACCATATTTAAAGGCTTTATAAATTGTACCTCTGTATTCTACATTAATTTCAAGTTTAATATCTCCCGTATATTCCAAATGCCGGTTGGTATTGTACGAACCGGGTCCCAGTGAACGGAAAGACCATGCCCTCATACTGTTGCTTCCTCCTACATAATAGCCTTTCTCATACGGAATAGTGGAATTTGAAAAAATGGGGTAAGCCATTCCAACATTGAATCGGGTGGCAACAGAATTATTTTCATTGATATTATAATTATATCGAAACAGAAACTCTATATTTTCAAAAGTTGAATATTTGTATGTTCCTATATTCCAGACTTTATTGGGCGAAATCAACTTGTTTAACGATCCTAGCAACAAACCGGTAGATTCAAAAAAGAGGGAAAACCTCATGTTATGTTTGGTCGTATTTTTTTTGATCGGGACAATATAATTAAAAGCGTATTTGAAAGAGAGCAAAAAGAACTTATCGAATTTCAGCTGATAGGATTCTGGATATAGGTCAATGTGTAAAATACTCTTTTTTTCATCTGTGTTAATGGTGCTGATGTCAATGGGACTTACACTGTGATTGACAGTATAGCTGGGAGTCCAATTGTAACTGTAACTTGTGTTAAACATCCATCTTTTATACAAACCTGAATAATTGGCACCTATTTTAAGACTGGTGCTGTATCGAATGGCATCTGGTTTTTGATATTTTCTAAATATCCATAATCTTGGAATATCTAAAGAAACACTTCCTCCTATTTCGGGATACCGGTAATCCTTTGAATAGTAAAAATAACTTCCAAATAGATTGATATTAAGATAATCCGCTCTTTTAAAAATGTTTTTATTGCCGTAAGAAAGGGATAAACCTGCTTTGTCTGTTCTTACATCTAATTGATAACCAAAGCTATGTACTTTTTTTCGGGTTAATTTATAAACAGAATTTAAATAACCTATTTTCTGAAGAGTGTCGTTTTTTGCACTGTCTTCTACAAAAATGATATCAATAAAACTGAAATTTCTTAAATCGGCAAGTGCTTTTTTGGATCTATTGTAAATATCTTCCGAATATTGGACTCCTTTTTTACTGTAAATAGCATCTGCCAGGGTTCTGTATTTGATGTCTTTGATAACTCTGTTGTTTTTATCAAATTTTAAATCCTTCGGTGTGGTAATAAAGAAGTAGGTGGTCGAATCATTTTTATTGTTTGTCATGTGATATCTTGTTGTATCCGCATGAATAAAACTCACATTCATATCAAAATTTGAATATACCGATACATCATTGAAAAAATATTTGAAAAGATATTTTTCGTTGTTTTTGTTATCTGATTTTGGAATAAGAATATAAAATCCGAGCGTTACTGTTCGATGACCGTTCTGGTCAAGATACTGTCCGGAGTTAATGGTATCAACTTCACATGAAATCATGGAATTGTTAACATAGTAATAGCCTTCATCCCGAAGCAATTTTAACATGCGGGACAATTCGTTCGATATCAGATCTTCATTATATTGCATTCCTCTTCGAATGAGACAATTGGTGGAATTAAGTACAATTATCTTCTTATATTCTGGAATGTCAATATGATAGCTTACAGATCGTACGAAATAAGGATTGTTAGCGGTAACGTGATACACCACTTGTGCTTTCTTTTTTTGGTGTTTGGCAAAAATTACATTGGCAGAGACATCGGAATTGAAATAGCCCAACTTTTTCATGGCCATTTTAAGTTGCTGTATCGATATTTGAATTTTGGAAGAGTCGAGTAATACGGGAGGTTCGCCCACACTTTCCCGAAGCCACTTTCTAAATTTTGAATCTTTTAGTTGCCCTGTTTTTTTATTTAATTTCGGTTGAGAAGAAGCATACAGAGATGTTTTTAGATTGAAAATTCCCATAAATTTAATGTTGGGCAGTGGCAATAAGTAATAGTTCAAACTTGAAAATTCTTCACCTTTCACATCTTCCATTACCACGCTGTTTTTGGTAAGCATATATTGATTGTTAGTCAAAATCTTGGTAGAACTACAAGAAGAAAGTAGGAGGAGAACAACTGAAATAATAAGAAAAACGAGACCTTTTTTCATAGTTATCTCATATCATTAATCGTAATATTAGGATATTGTGAAGTATTGAAATGGAAAAAAGAGTCTTCAACGGGACTGTTGGTGATGAATTTATCCACAAAATAGGTATAAATGGTATTGTCCTTTTCGTATAGGGATGCTCTGATAATCTCTTTTTTATTTTTATCAATGAAAAGCCTTATTTTATAATAAGATTTACTTTTTAAGGGCATCATATCGATGATTTGCACGATTTTGTTATTCTCAAACTCTTCACGAATGAATTTAGCACGGAACTCTTTTTCCCAGTTTTCCAATAATTTGGCGGGATTAAATAACATGTCTTCTTCTTCTTCGTATGCAAAAATTGAAACTTCGTTTGATTCTTTTTGATGGTTCCATAATGTAACGCCATCGCAATAAAAAGTCTGTGCCCCAAAAGTCATATAATACTTATTTCCCTTTAAGGTCATTTTCCCTTTTTCACTACCCAATACTTTTTTTTCTTTCTCTGATTTATAAGTATAATCAATTTTGATAGTAGTAAAATTATGGTATTTGGAAGATAATTCCTGCAATAAATTGGTGGCTCCTCCGTCCACATTTTGAGCATTCAAGAAGAAAGCAGAGAGGAGGTAAAAAAACAGGAAAAAAACTTTTTTATTCATGATAAAATAATGATTAATAAATAAACATACAAAAATAAAATAGCACGGCTTTGCTTCATATCAACCCCATTCGTTGTAAAATGTTCATTAACTCTTCGTTGGTCTTTACTTTCACTTCACGTGCTTTGCTTCCCACTGCCGGCCCCACAATTCCAAATTCTTCCAGTTGATCCATAATTCTTCCGGCACGGTTGTAGCCCAGTTTTAATTTTCTTTGAATCTGAGAGGTAGAACCCTGTTGTGTTTGTACAATAAGAGTGGCTGCTTCCATGAACATTTCATCAATTTCATCGGAATTAAACTGTTCTTCTCCGTTTTCATCTTTCCCTTTGGTCTCTTCTGGAACATCCGGTAACAAAAATGGTTCGGGGTAGGCTTGTTGATCTTCTATGTGGTGGGCAATGGCTTCCACTTCGGGCGTGTCCACAAAAGCACACTGTAGGCGAATAAGGTCACTGCCAGTGGAAATGAGCATATCCCCTTTCCCAATCAGCTGGTCGGCACCGCTTCCGTCTAAAATGGTTCTGGAGTCAATTTTGGAAGAAACGCGGAAAGCGATACGGGCGGGGAAATTGGCCTTGATAATACCGGTAATGATGTTCACGGAAGGACGTTGTGTAGCAATAATCAGATGAATGCCAATGGCGCGTGCCAGCTGTGCCAAACGGGCAATGGGAAGTTCCACTTCTTTTCCGGCTGTCATAATCAAATCACCAAACTCATCAATGATCAAAACGATATAGGGAAGGTAACGGTGCCCATTGGTTGGAGAAAGTTTACGGGAACAGAATTTGGCGTTGTATTCCTTAATATTGCGAGTTTTTGCCATTTTTAACAGATCATATCGCTGATCCATCTCTTTGCACAAAGAATTCAAGGTGCGCACTACTTTTTTGGTATCAGTGATAATGGCTTCCTCATTATCGGGTAATTTGGCAAGATAATGGTTTTCAATAGCCGAATAGAGCGTAAATTCTACTTTTTTGGGATCGACTAATACAAACTTAAGTTCGGCGGGGTGTTTCTTATAAAGGAGTGAACTGATAACGGCATTCAAACCTACCGATTTTCCCTGTCCAGTGGCCCCTGCCATTAAAAGGTGCGGCATCTTGGCTAAATCCACTACAAAAGGTTCGTTACTGATGGTTTTTCCGAGACCGATGGGGAGATCGTATTTATTGTTCTGGAACTTGTCCGAAGCAATGATCTCTTTCATGGAGACAATATTAGCCGACTTATTGGGAACTTCAATTCCAATGGTACCTCTTCCCGGAATGGGCGCAATAATACGTATTCCTAAAGCAGATAGACTTAACGCAATATCGTCTTCCAAATTTTTAATTTTACTGATGCGTACTCCGTCGTCGGGTACTATTTCGTATAAGGTAACGGTGGGACCTACAGTAGCGGTAATACGTTTAATGGGAATATTAAAATTCTTTAAAGTACGTTCTATCTTATCCTTATTTTCGGTTAACTCTCTTCTCATTACCTCTTCATTCGCTTCTTTAGAAGGATAGTCATTCAGCAAGCTGATAGAAGGAAATTGATAAGTGGAAAGATCTTTGCATGGATCGTATTCTTCCAATGTTTCGAAAGGATTGGAAGAGAGAGATTTTTCTTCGGGCTGAAACTCGGTTTCATCGTCCGGCATTTCTTCTTCCGAATCAGACATGAGCGAATGGTCAATAATTTCAAAAGGAACCTGATTCGTTTCCTCTTGTTTGCTCCTGTTTTTGTCCAAAAGATTTGCAAAACTTATTTCTGAAACAGATTCGTTTTGAGAAACTTCAAACTCCTGGGTATCATCATTTTCAAAATGATATACGTTCCCTCTGTATTCGTTGCTAAGTCCGTTGCGATTTTCAATGTAAAGGTCGGGCAGTTTGGTATCAGTTGCTGTTGCAACAGCATTGGCAACTTCTCCCTCTGGTGTCTCTTTCTTTTTCTTTTTGTTGGCGATAGCTTCACTATGATCTGATCTTTTTGGTAGCTGGAGACTAAGTAGAGAATGCATGGAAACATTATAACAAAGAATGAGAATGATAAAAAACAGAATGGCCATGATAATACCGGTAACCAATTTGCCGGTGCTGTGAAGAAGTAACTGTGATGTGAAGTTTCCGAATGCGCCAGCTATGAAATCAATACCCGATTGGGCAAAAAACAACCCTAGCAGCATGGAACACCATGCCATGGTAAGTAACGTAGTAACGGCAGTTTTGAAAAGCGGTAACGGTTGCTTGTTGAAGGTCATCTGAACACCAGAAATAAAAAAGAGTAAAACAAATCCGATGGAGAAAATCCCGAAAAAATAATTTACGAAAAAGTAGGAGAGGTGTGCCCCCACTGTACCTGCTATATTGCCAGGTGCTTCAACGGATGAAGTGACATGAGATACGTCGGTGTGATAATGAAAAAAATAGGAAAAAATCGAAATCATCAGAAGCATGGCAAATGACATGGCAATGATGCCATATATTTGTATCATTCGTTGGTTAAACATAAAACGCAAAAAAGAATCTCTTTTTTTTGCATTTTTTTTTGCTTCGCCACTCTTTTTGGAAGTTTTTTTCTTAGAAGTTGATTGTTGGTTACGAATGACTAACTTGTTCGTTTGTCTATTGCTTGAACCCTGCATTTCGAAAATATTATAATTTATATGATAGTAAACAATTTCTACAAAAGTAGATAATTTTTGCCTCTTGTTTTCGTTATAATCAAGAAGAATATTAACAATGCTATGTTAGAAAAAAAGAATATTTAAAAGAATGAAATATAAACTGTAATGATATCTTTGCTTTAAAATTTTAGATTATGAATAACCTTATTTTGTTACAAGCAACCGCAGCTGATGTTGCAACTCCCGTGGTGGAAAAAGAACTTAGCCTTTTTGAATTGGTATTTGATCCCAACAGCCTTTGGATTATGATTCCACTCATCATTATGTTCGCTTTGGCGATTTATCTTTTTGTAGAAAAATGGCTCGTTTTGAGCAAGGCAGCTAAAGAAGAACGTAATTTCATGAACAATATTCGCGATTTTATTCATGATGGAAAAATTGATTCGGCTGTTGCGCTGTGCAAAGGAAATGATACGCCATTGGCCAGAATGATTGAAAAAGGGCTTTCACGTATTGGAAAACCGCTTAACGATATTGCGACTGCTATAGAAAATACAGGTAAGTTGGAAGTACAACGCCTTGAAAAAAGAGTCTCTATTTTGGCTACGATATCGGGAGCCGCTCCTATGCTTGGTTTTTTAGGTACGGTGGTGGGAATGGTTATTGCCTTCCACAATATGTCGGCAAATCCGAATAATTTGAATATTTCACTACTCTCTTCCGGTATTTATACGGCTATGATCACCACCGTAGGTGGTTTGATCGTAGGGATTGTTTCCTATATTTTTTATAATTTGACAGTCTCTAAAATTTCACAAGTCGTTTATGTGTTGGAAGCTAAAACTACCGAATTTATGGACCTGTTACACGAACCTGTTTAATTATGATGGAGAATGAAACCCTAAATACTTGTCAATCAAATTCATAATTCATCATTAAAAATAAAAATATGGCTATTCAATTGCAAAATAAAAGAAGTGCGGAATTTAGTACGGCCTCCATGTCCGACTTGGTCTTTTTGTTATTAATATTTTTTATGATCACTTCTACGTTGGTGGCACCCAATGCCATCAATTTACTGTTGCCGAAAAGTACTTCCGGTAAGCAATTGGCATCTAGAAATATAGAAGTGTACATTGATGCAGATAAAAACTATTATGTGAATCCGGAAGGTTCTACTTCTGCACCCATTCCTTACGAAGAATTGCTTCCCGTTTTACAAGCCGCTGCTGCGGTAGATAATTCGGAACAAAGAGCGATTGTTTTAAGGGCCGATAAAACAGTACCCATTGAGAATGTAGTAGCATTAATGGATGTTTTGAATCTTCTAAACGAAGGCTTTCCAGAAGCTGACCGATATAAAATTGTGTTGGCTACTGAAGCTAAATAATGATGTAGCATATGAGCGAAGAAAAGAA
>JAVWBZ010000064.1:0-8106 GCA_036649255.1 Bacteroidales bacterium | reverse complement strand
ACGGAGACTTTTTGAAAAACAAGAGTTTGTTCACGCTCTTCAAGAGGTAAGTCTGGATGTGTATGAAGGGGAAACATTGGGATTGGTGGGAGAATCGGGATGCGGAAAAACTACGTTAGGACGTTCCATGATCAGGTTGATTGAATCCACTTCAGGAAGCGTTTTTTATAAAAATAAAAATTTAATGCTGCTTTCTCCATCGGAAATGCGGAAAATGAGAAAAGATCTGCAAATTATCTTGCAAGACCCTTATTCATCTTTAAATCAAAAAATTACAGTAGGAGCGGCTTTGATGGAACCCATGCAGGTGCATGCTATTTTATCCAATGACAAGGAACGAAAAAAACATGCGATCGAACTGTTGGAACGGGTCAATTTGAATGAAACCCATTTTTATCGCTATCCTCATGAATTTTCGGGTGGCCAACGTCAACGAATTTCTATTGCACGAGCTTTGGCGGTCAATCCCAAATTTATTATTTGCGATGAATCGGTTTCTGCCTTGGATGTTTCGGTGCAAGCACAAGTACTAAATCTTTTAAACGAATTAAAACAGGAATATAAATTCACCTATATCTTTATTTCTCACGATTTATCGGTCGTGAAATTTATGTCGGATAGAATGGCCGTGATGCAAAATGGCAAAATAGTCGAATTGAACGATGCCGACCAAATTTATGGAAACCCACAAACCGATTATTGTAAAAAATTAATTGCGGCCATTCCCAAAGGAATTGAATTTTAATTCGCTGTTTTTTAATATGATCATACTTTTAATGGAGTTATAAATATAAATTTTTTTAATTATGATGGCAACTAAAGACATTTTTAAATTGGGAACCCGTATTTTAATCGGAGCTTTTTTTATCACAACCGCTATTCTTAAATTATTATCAATAGATGAGTTTGAGATTTATATCTACAGTTTTAATATTTTTAACTATGTGACGGGGACGGTGTTGGCCAGATTGCTTATTGCCTGTGAATTTTTATTAGGTTTCTTCTTGATTTTCAAAATATTGTATAAACAAGTTTGGTGGTTAACCATGGCTATGATGATGGGTTTTACCCTGTTTTTGGTTTATGTTGCATTGTTTAGAAATGATACTAATTGCCACTGTTTTGGCGATTTTGTGGAACTTGATCCAGTGTCATCCATTATTAAAAATATAATCACGATGTTGTTATTATTGATTGTCAGAAAAGAAAAAAATTGGCATTTTAGATTTCAAAAAATAATCGCTATGCTGGGCGTTATTGTTGCATTGGTGATTCCTTTTGCTGTTTTTCCAATGGATACTTTGTACAATAAAATAGTTTCACCCAATGATAAAATTAATGAATCAGCTTTCATCAAGCAACAATCCGATTCTTCTCTGATGGAATTGAATATTGGAGAGGGAGATTATATGGTGGCTTTTATTGCTGCGGGATGCAAATATTGTAAAATTAGCGGAAAAAAAATAAACTCTATTTTTGAGAATAATAAATTGGATAAATCAAAACTGAAAATGCTGATATGGGGAACAGAACAAAAAATAGAAGAATATAAACAAATTACCGGTGCTGATTCATTTGAATATTATCTTATTAATCCTGTGGCAGCAGTCAATATTACATACGGACATTTTCCGTCTTTTGCTTTTGTACACAACGGAAAAATAGTTAAATCGTTCGACTATCGAGGAATTAAAGAATCGGAAGTTTGTGAATTTTTAATTCAATAAGATCCTAATAACAATTTCCGTACTGATCATTTGAAAATGTATTGCAATCATCTTCCGGATTAACTTCCAATTCTGTCACTACATCACTGCCGGGTTTGGTACAAGTGCATTGTTTGCCGCAGGATGTTAAACTGATCGTGGCTAATACAGATAAAAATATAAAAAATATTGTTTTTTTCATTTTGCTTTTTTTTTTTGGTGAATATGATATGAATGATGTATGATTCTATTTGATAGATAGACAAACAAAAGACTCCAGAAGGCTCCGATGCACCACCCTGTTAATAGGTCAAACGGATAATGCACCCCTAAATAAATCCTGCTGTAACTTATTGTCAGAGACCATAATAAGATGGTAATGATAATCCATGTTCTTTTTTCGGATAGAAAAAAAATGACAAAAAAAGCCAATACCATTGAATTGGCAGCATGTGAAGAGGGAAAACCATAAGGGCCTCCTCGGTAAACTTCTCCGTTGGGAGTTTCTACTAAATGGATCTGTTCGGATAATTCAACTGCATGACTTGGACGGCTTCGTTTTATGCTATTTTTAAGAAGATTGCAACTTTGGTCGGTAAAGGTAATGGCCAATATCAGAGCAATGAGAAGGATACTTGTTTTTTTTCCCCATTTTTTGATCATCAAAAATAGAATAATTAAATATAAAGGAATCCAGATAAATCGGTTGGATATCCAATAAAATAATATATCGGCTCCGGGGGTATGAAGACCGTTTAAGAACAAAAACAATGTTTGATCAAGATGGGAAAAGAGGTTCAACATTATTCGAAATCTTTATAAAGTAGATATTGTTTGCGAATTTCTTTAAAATGATGAAGTGCCGGCTCCCACGATTTACGTATTTCTGCTTCGTTTTTACCGGAGATGATTTGTTGTTTTAGGCTTTCATTGCCGGCTAATTTATTGAAAAAATTATTGCTATTGAAGAAAGATGGCTTGTTGGGGAAATGGCGATAGGCTTCCAGCAGGTAAGTGATGGAAAATTGATTGGATTTAGATAAATTGTTCCGAGCTGTTTGCGTGAGGTTGACTCCGCGGCATTTAACTCCTTCTTGGGGAGGATTTTCCGAAATCCCTTTGATGGATTGTGGCGTGAAATAAAACTCTCCTTCTGTCAGATTGGGATGCCCGTAAATTTCAAATGGAGTAGCGGTACCACGTCCAATACTGATGGGAGTTCCCTCAAATAGACAAAGAGAAGGATATAGATAGATGGCTTCATCGGTTTGCAGATTGGGAGAGGGTGCTATAGGAAGAGAGTACCGCATGCTGTGGTCGTATCCTTCCATTGTAATAGTTTGTAAATCACAATGAATACCACCGTTTAACCAGTGTTCGCCGTTGATCATCTTTCCATATTCGCCGATGGTCATGCCATGTACAATCGGAATGGGATGCATCCCTACAAACGATTTATAGGAATCTTCCAGTACGGGGCCATCAACAAAGTAACCGTTGGGGTTGGGACGATCTAAAATAATTACTTTGACACCATTTTCAGCGGCGGCTTCCATCACATAGTGCAGCGTTGAAATATAGGTGTAAAATCTGCAGCCTACATCTTGTAAGTCGAATAAAATGATGTCCATCGAACCGGGTGTAATTTTAGGTTTTTTATTACTTCCGTATAGGGAAACAATGGGAATACCTGTTTTGGAGTCCACGGATGAGTGAATGGTGGCTCCGGCTTCGGCTTCTCCCCTGAAACCGTGTTCGGGGCAAAAAATGGCAGTCACTTGAATGCCCGATTTCACCAATGTATCAACCAGATGCGTGTTTCCTACCATGGAAGTTTGGTTGCCGCATACAACCACTTTTTTATTTTGTAGAATGGGAAAATATGCTTCGGTACGTTCTGCCCCCACCTTAATTTGAGCTTGTAAGGTACAAACCAACGCGGAAAAGAGAAGGAACGCTACTATTTTTTTCATTATAATATTAATTTATAAACGAATAAGAATATTTCTTAATTTTCTCATGCCGTCGGTCGCTTTTTCACGAATAAATTCTACGGGACGGGAGATGGGTTGTATTTTTTTCGGATCGATTACATAGATCAATGCGTTGTGACTGGCATAATACAAAAGACTTGCTGCTGGATACACATTGAGAGAAGTTCCGATAATAATTACAATATCGGCTTCTTGAATTACTTCCATTGCTTTGTTGAGTAAAGGTACTTCTTCGCCGAACCATACAATAAAGGGGCGAAGCAAGGCGCCATCGCCTGCTTTATCACCATAATGAATCGGCCGGTATTGAATATCTTCTACACATTTTTTATTTCGCTCACTGCATACTTTGGTCAATTCACCGTGAAGATGAATTACGTTGGTTGACCCACCGCGTTCGTGCAAGTTATCTACATTTTGTGTTATTACTGTTACGTCGAAATTTTTTTCCAACTCTGCAATTATTTTATGGGCATCATTGGGTTTACAATTTTCTAATTGAGCACGGCGTTGGTTGTAAAATTCGATCATCAATTCAGGATTGCGATGCCATCCGTCTATACTGGCAACTTCTTCTACCTTGTAATTTTCCCATAAACCATTGCTGTCGCGAAAAGTGCTGATTCCACTTTCAGCACTCACACCTGCCCCTGAAAGTACTGCTATTTTTCTCACATTGATAAACTTTACTCTATTTTATAAAAATCCATACATTTCATGAATATTACTTTACATGAAATGTATAGATCTGCAAATTAAATAGTTGTGGATATTAGATGATGTTGCCGCAACCATTTTTTATTATTTTAGAATTTTCAAAAATTCAACGGTTAAATCCCAACACATTTTAACGGTTTCTATTTTTAGTTTTTCATCGGGAGAATGCACCCCACGTAAAGTTGGGCCATAAGATACCATATCCAAATCGGGATATTTTTCAGAGAACAAACCACATTCAAGTCCCGCATGGATCGCTTTTACAGCCGGTTCTCTGTTGAAAATGCGTTGATAGGCGCAAACCAACACTTTCAAAACTTCAGATTGTGGATTCGGTGTCCAACCAGGGTATCCATCACCGCTTGTAACGTCATCTGCTCCGGTGGCAAAGAAGGTGGCGGATACTTGATCAACGGCATCCTGTTTTTTAGATTCAACGGAACTTCTTTGACTGGTGGTAATGACAATTTTATTCTCTGATATCTTAATAGAAGCCAAATTGGTAGAGGTTTCTACAAAATTGTCAATATCTTGCGACATCGCCAATACTCCGTGAGGACATACATACAATGCATTCATCACATCAATTTGTAAAAACTCTTGTAATATCTTTTTCGGCATTTCTGTTTTTTGAAAACTTACTTCCACTCTGGGATCGGTAATACGATATTCGTTTTTGTAAATTGCATCTATGGAGATAAGGTAATTTTCAAATTCCGAGATATTCTCTTTGGGAAGAATTACATGGGCAAATCCTTCTCGGGCAATGGCATTTCTTAGATTGCCGGCTTCAATATGAGCAATACGAAGATCAAATTCTTGGTAGCTGTTCCATAAAATACGATTTAATAATTTGACAGCATTTCCACGACCTTTGTTGATATCATCGCCGGAATGTCCTCCTTGTAAACCTTTTACCTCTACTTTGTAAGCTACACTGTTTTGAGGTATATTTTCATCATATTCACATTCAAAAGTGGCCACTGTATCTTTTCCGCCAGCACATCCGATAAAAAACTCACCTTCATCTTCAGAATCTAAATTGAGTAACATTTTTCCTTTCATGAAACCCGCTTCCAATGCAAAAGCACCTGAAAGTCCAGTTTCTTCGTCAACAGTGAAGAGACATTCGATAGGGCCGTGCTCGATATCCTTGGATTCGAGAATGGCCAGTGCAATGGCCATTCCGATACCGTCGTCGGCGCCCAAAGTGGTCCCTTTTGCTTTAAGCCATTCGCCATCTACGTACGATTGAATAGCGTCTTTTTCAAAATCAAATACGGTATCATTGTTCTTTTCACAAACCATGTCCACATGACTTTGAAAAATAACGGGAGTTACCTTTTCTTTTCCGGGAGTTGCCGGTTTCGAAATCAATACGTTCCCTATTTTATCACGTTTGGTTTCCAATCCTAGTTTTTTGCCGGTTTCTAATAACCAGACTACAATTTTTTCTTCTTTTTTAGAAGGACGTGGAACTTTGCATATTTCGTCAAAGTAGTCAAATACCCTTTTAGGTTCTAAATTTGCCATTGTTAATTATATTATTGTTTATTAATCGAAAATTGGTTTTGCATTTATTTGACGAAGTAAGTTAACCGCATATTAATGCTAGCTCGTTTGTTTTTGGAAGAAGTATTGAAGGTCCCTCCCCAAGAATAACTATCCTCACTTGAATTGGGTGCGGTAATTTGAAATACCCCCATATTGGCTGTTTTGAGTCCTGCCAATTTGGAACCGGCGTTAGAGGCAATGGTGTTCGCTCTATTACGGGCATCTTTGGTGGCTTCTGCTAACATTTCGATTTTTAAACCGGCCAGTTTGGTATAATAATAAGAAGGTTGTCCTGCACTGATTTGAATATTCTGATCTAAGAGTTCCGATATTTCTCTGGAAATTTTTTCAATTTTTTCCACCTCTTTCGATTCTACGCGTATACTCTGTGTAAGTACATATCCTTTAAACGTTTGAAAACTTCTCTTGGCCTGTTCATTCCATTCATATTCGTTGTCGGCATAATTATCAATTGCATTGAAGACGATTTCGCTTTCGGGAATCCCTTTAGCAAGAAGGTATTCTTTCACAACTTTATTTTGTTCCTTAATAGTTAAATAGGCCTCTTTCATATCCATTTTCCGTACTTGAAAATTCAGATCCCAGACAATCAGATCGGAAACAAAATCTTTTTCAGCCAGACCTACTACTGAAACAGTTTTGACAGGACCTTTGGTTTTGTAAAGATAAAAACCTGCCACAAAAAAAGCAAGTACAAAACAAGCACTTGCTACAATGCCAATGATAAGAGATGTTTTTTTCATAATATTTATATTTTTTGGGGACAAAGATATAACATTTTTTATTTTGTTGCTTTTACGTTCTTTTTTTTCGCTATTTAAGAAGAAAGAGGATGCTTTGATATTTTCTATTTTAGTTTTATCAATTAGTTTTAATTAATTGAATGATAAATGTTTTGCTGATTTTTTGAAATTTAGAGGTAACGATTTAGGCACTGTGCGTATTCCATTATTTTGCAGTGCATTACTTTCAAATAACTTATTGTTTTGCAAAGATAGTGTTTTTTCTCAAATATCCATTCATTTCAAATAGAATCTGCTCCATATTTTCAAAATATATAAGCAAGTATTGTTTGTTTCAATATTGTTCGTATCTTTGCGAACGGAAAATAGATAAAATGGAAAAGAATAGAGATTATACAGCAGATAATGAGCAGTTAGCCCGTTTTGCTAAGGCATTGGGGCATCCGGCACGCATTACCATAATGGAGTTTTTGGTTAGGCAGGCTAGCTGTTTCTTTGGCGATATTCACGATGAATTGCCTATTGCCAAAGCCACTGTATCGCAACACCTCAAAGAGTTGAAAGATGCAGGCTTGATTCAGGGTGAAATTGAACCGCCAAAGGTGCGTTATTGTGTGAACAGAGAGAATTGGGCATTGGCAAAGAGTTTGTTCGAGACATTCTTTGCCTGCAGAGTCGATAAAAAATTGTGCTGTGAGTGAAACAACCTATTTTTTTGAGAATTGTGTTCGTAGTTTTGCGATTTACAAACATTAAAATTATCATAAACATGGAAATTAAAGTATTAGGAACAGGTTGTGCAGCGTGCAAGACACTTTATGAGACAACCAAACAGGCAGTAGCCGAATTAGGAATAGAAGCAATGGTGGTAAAAGAGGAGGATTTGATGAAAATTATGTCCTACAATGTGATGCAACTACCCGCATTGATCATTGATGAAACAGTCGTTTCGAAGGGAAAGAAACTATCCTTGACGGAAGTAAAAGAGATTTTAACCAAATAATCGACGCTTGATGAAACATATATTATTACTGCTTGCTATTACTTTTGCACTCTTTTCGTGTGGAGGCAACAAATCAAAAAAGGCACAAACCGAAACCCAACAATCGAAAGATGTTATGGAGGTTCTTTATTTTCACGGCAAGAAGCGTTGCGTGACCTGCAACGCCATCGAGCGACTGACCAAAGAGGTTATAGATAGCCTGACCAACGACAAAATCGTGATGAGAGTTATCGATATATCAAATCCTGAAAATGAAGCTATTACAGATAAATACAAGGTTGTGTGGTCATCTCTGATTATCGACCGTGGTGGCAAAGTGGAAAACCTGACGGAAATGGGCTTCGGCTACGCCAAAAACAAACCTGCCG
>JAVWBZ010000063.1:0-8112 GCA_036649255.1 Bacteroidales bacterium | reverse complement strand
GGCGAATTGTTTGGTGATATCTACGGACAGCATTACAGTACGAGCCAAATTAGCAGGATGTTTGACTATGCGCGCGAAGGATAGTATCTAAATTGATAGGAAAAAACGGGAGATAACTGAAATGGAAAATTATCATTATTCCATAACTAAATTGCTATGAACTAAAAATTTCTAACACCTAAAACTAATTAAGATGAAAGACAGTATTCAATTATTTGAGCAAAAGAAAGTTCGTACTCTTTGGGACGAAGAACAAGAAAAATGGTATTTTTCGATTGTCGATGTGATCGGCATTTTAACGGAAAGCGATCGCCCACGAAAATACTGGGACGATTTGAAACGCAAGTTAAAAATGGAAGGAAGTGAACTGTCCGAAAAAATCGGACAGTTGAAATTAATTACCGATGACAGCAAAAAACGTCTTCCCGATGTGGCTGATACAGAGCAATTATTTCGGTTGATTCAATCCGTTCCATCGCCGACACTAATCGCTAATCGCTAAAAAAATGGGAGCATTAAAAGAGAAATCAATGAATTTTGCAGTACGAATTGTAAATTTGTACAAACATCTTAAAACAAAAAAGAAAGAATCAATCATTTCAAAACAATTATTGCGATAAGGGACAGCCATTGGGGCATTGCAACGAGAGGGCGAATATGCTGAAAGTAATGCCGATTTTGTTCATAAATATGCTATTGCTCAAAAAGAATGCAATGAAACTTTATTTTGGATTGAGCTTCTTTATAAAACCGAATATTTGACAGAAGCTGATATGAAAGTATTAGAGAAGATGCAGAAGAACTCATTAAAATATTGACTACAAGCATTAAAACAGTAAAAAACAAAATAAAAAACAGTTAACGATTAACGGTTAGGCAATACAAGAAAAGAAATTAGAGCAAAAAACAGGGCAAAAAGTAGTCTCGCCAATCAATGCAAAAACGATTTTGAGTATAGGGGAAAAGAATGATGATGAATCAATTACAGGTAAATAGAAAAAACAATGAATAATTTAGAAATCATTAAGTTAGACCAATATTTTGTTCAAGACATCAAGAATATTATTTCTACGGCAAGGCAAAAAACATACACGCTAATTAACAATACAATGATTGATGCGTATTGGCAAATTGGCGAACGAATCGTGAAACAAGAACAAGGCGGCAATCTGCGTGCGGAATATGGAAAACGCACGTTGTTGTTACTTGCAGAGGAATTAAATGCCGAATTTAATAAAGGCTTCGATGAGCGAGAATTGCGAAGAATGCGACAGTTTTACTTGCTGTTCCCAATTCGGGAGACACTGTCACCCGAATTAAGTTGGAGTCATTACATCGAAATTATTCGAGTAGAAAACACTGACGCAAGAAATTATTATATTGCTGAATCAAAATCAAATCAATGGAGTGTTAGACAATTACGAAGAAATATCTCCACACTTTATTTTGAACGATTACTGATGTCTGCCGACAAACAACCTGTGATTGAGGAAATGATTGAAAAAACTACGCCGCTTCAAATGGATAAAAACGAGATTCTTAAAAACCCGTTTATTTTGGAGTTTTTAGATTTGAATCCGTCTCTTTCGCACAAAGAATCGCAGTTGGAGCAAGCCCTAATGAATAATTTGCAACAATTTTTATTAGAAATGGGGAAAGGATTTGCCTTTGTTGCTCGTCAAAAAATGGTAAAAACCGATACAGCAGAATTTTTTATCGACCTCGTTTTTTACAACTACTTGCTCAAATGTTTTGTGTTGATTGAACTTAAAACACACACCTTGCAACATGCGGATATTGGACAAATTGATATGTATGTCAGGATGTTTGATGATTTGTACCGCACCGAAAATGATAACCCAACGATTGGTATTCTACTTTGCACCGAAACCGACAAAACGATTGCAAAGTATTCTGTATTAAAAAATAGTGAACAATTATTTGCTTCCAAATACAAACTCTTTTTACCTACCGAAGAAGAATTGAGAGCCGAAATTGAACGCGAAAAAGAGTATTTTCGGAAGGTGAATGGAAAATAATCAATTACGAATTAAAAATTACGAGTTTTCAATTACGATAAAATTAGAAGATATGGGCAATAATCAAATCGAAGCAAAAGTCTTAAAAGTAAAAAAAATATTAGCGAAATCTTTATCTATTCCAGATTATCAACGCCCGTATCGTTGGAAAGACGAAAATGTGCGATTGCTTTTACAAGATGTTTTTGATAGTTGGAAAAATTGTAAAAAATCGTATCGAATTGGAAGTGTAATTTTGCATCAAGAAAATGAGAATATCCTGAATATTGTTGATGGACAACAGCGATTGACTACAATTCTTCTAATCCTTAAACAATTAAAAGCAAAAAATGAATTATTGAGTTTGTGTGAAAAACTTGAATATAATCACACTGATTCAAACAATAATATAATTGAAAATCATAAATTTATAGGAAAATGGATAGATGAAAATGTATCAAACGAAAAAGATAAATTTTGCGAATACCTAACTGATTATTGCGAATTTGTAGAAATTATCGTTGATGATTTATCAGAAGCCTTTCAAATGTTTGATTCGCAAAATGGTAGAGGTAAGGAATTAGAAGCGTATAATTTGCTGAAAGCATATCATATTCGTGCAATGGAAACAGAAGAACAGAATACGAAAATTGAGTGTGATAAACGTTGGGAAGATGCAGCTCGTTTTCCAAAAAATGAAAAAGAGATACAAGATATTTTGAAGCAAATTTTTAACGAACAACTTTATCGCACACGAAAATGGAGTAATAAAGAAGATGCTTACCAATTCTCAAAAAAGAAAATAGGCAAATTTAAGGGTATTACTTTTGACAAAAAACATTCTATTGAGTTTCCGTTGCAAAATCATCAACTATTACAATATGTGGCAAAAAAGTATTTTGATAGTATTGGATTAGAAGCAAAAGGAATAAAATCTCGTTTTGTGAACGGTGATTCAGAAAACATAAATCCTTTTGTTTCAATCAATCAAGATATAGTAAATGGAAAAGCATTTTTTGATTACATTGAAACTTATGTGGAAATTTACAAACGATTATTTGTAAATTTAGAAACAAATGAATTGTCAGAATTTAAAACTTTCTATAAAGCATTTTGTCGAGATTATTCAGGTGCATATAGAACAGGAGATAATTATTTGCGAGAAGTTTATAAATCGCTGATATTTTTAATATTTGATAAATTCGGTGAAGTTGGAGTAAATAAATTTTACAGAATTTTTTATGCTTTAATTTATCGTGTTCGTCTTGAAAAAATGCAAGTAAAATATGATTCCGTTGCAAAATATCCAAGAGAAAATAATTTGTTTTCAACAATTGAAAAAGCAAAATGTTTTTTGGATTTGCAGCAATTAGAGAAACAGGCAAAGCAAGAAATTAATTGTAGAAAAGAGGTTAAAGAAGTTGTACATTTTTTTATTAACGAAGATACTGTAGTAAAAACAGAGGATTCAAAAATTGATTTAGAAAAATACAAAAAGGAGGGGTCAGATGGAAAATAATTTAGAAAAAAAACTAACACAAATTTTTAATGATCAATATATTCTGCCGCTTTATCAACGCAATTTTGCTTGGGGTGATGAAGAAATTTCTCAACTATTGCAAGATATTTACGAAAGTCTTAACAAGAATTCAGAAAGAAATTATTACATCGGAAGTTTGGTCGTTCTGAAGCGAAAAAATGGCGATTTTGAAATAATAGACGGACAACAACGATTAACGGCAATTACGCTTATTGCAAAAATTTTAGGATTGGATTATGCAAAAGAACCAAAACTTTTTTATGATTCTCGTCCAGAAGTTGAAGCGTTTTTTCATTCTTTTTACTCGAAAGGAAATATAAATAATGTAACTTTTGACCATAAAATTGAGCATTTAATCAACGCTGTGAATCTTATTAAAGAAGCAAAATTATCTCCAAGTAGTGATGAAATCTCGACAATTGAGAAACTGATTTCAGAAAATGGCGATAATTTGAAGAACTTTAAAAAATATTTTTCAGAAAAAGTAATTCTTGTTCGCGTTGAAATTCCTGAAGATACCGATGTTGCCAATTATTTTGAAATAATGAATAATCGCGGGGAACAACTTCAAAAGCACGAAATTTTGAAAGCATTACTCATTGCAAAAATTGAAAACCCTGAACAACGGAAATTTTTTGCAAAAATTTGGAATGCTTGCTCGCAAATGAATACGCCTATTCAGAATTTGTTTTTTGTAAATTCGATAACAGATAAAGAAAATCCGGCAAATAATTATGCTGGTGATAGACCGTTGCTTTTCGGCGAAAAGTATGATCAATTATTTGTGGATAAAATTTTTGAAATAAAAAATATAGAAAATGAAGAACAAAAAAAGACAAACATCAATGATATTCTGAATAACCAAAATATAAATAAAACAGACGAAGAAAAGAAGTCATCTCGTTTTATGGCAGAAAGCATTATTGATTTTCCTAATTTTTTGATGCACATTTTCAAGTTGTTATTTAAAGACAAAATAACAAGTGATATTCCTTTGAATGAAAAGTACTTAATCACTACCTTCAAAACAATTGAAAACGAAGTCAATCCAATGGATTTTATTCAAAAATTATTATTTTATAGAACTGTTTTTGATAGATTTATCATTAAATCGAGCAATGATGAAAAAGCAGAAGATAATTTTAGATGGTCGCTCGAGAGACCAACAAAATATGAAGGATTAGATTATATAAATACTTTTGAAAATCAAGCAGAACAAGAAAGAGCAATTAAAGCGTTATCAATGTTGCAAGTAACTTTTAGAACTCGAATTTACAAAAATTGGTTACAAGATGTTTTGGCGTGGTTTTCAGATAAGAACGAATTGAACGAAGTCAAGGTAAATGATTTTCAACAAATGTTAGATAGATGGATTTTGAAATATTATAATGATAATAAAAATAATGATAAAAAAAGTTTTAATGATTTATTGAAAATAGATAATGAAACAAATTATTATTCACAAGGAACATCTACTCCGCATTTTCTTTTCAATTTTATTGATTATTTGTATTGGGTAGAATCAAAATCAAAGAAAAATAATACCACCAATATTGATTCGATTGTAGATTTTGATTTTAAGTATCGAAATTCAGTAGAACATCACTTGCCACAATCATTTAAAAATGAAGAAAATAAAGATTTTATTGACAATTTAGGAAACTTATGCTTGGTCAGCAAAAGTGCAAACTCGCGAATGAATAATGAAGATCCAGCAGGAAAAGCAAGTCAAACAGGCAAATATTACAAAAAAGATTTACCACCTAAGCAAAAAACAATGTACGATTTGACAAACACTAATTCAAAATGGGGAAAAGAGGAAATTAAGCAACATTACAAAGATGTTGTTCAGATGTTAGAAAAAAGGAATGATATTTTCACTCGTAATTCGTAATTGAAACCTCGTAATTGAATCGTAATTCGTAATTAAATATGAACAAACTAATAAACAAAATTTTACAACGCCGTTGACTCATGGCTACGGTGTTTCTATTGATTTCAGGATTTGGCATTTATGCGTGGCAACAACTTGCCATTGATGCCTATCCCGATATTGCGGACGTTACCATCAATTACAAAAAGATTGGTTATGATTGTACGAAAAGAAAAAATGGAAATATTAGAGGTAGAAAAGGCTGCCGGAGGGAAAGGCGTCATCACTAAAATGATGATTTTAAAACCGGAAGAAATGTTGAACAAATCGCGTTTATGCGCCAAAATAACACTCCCCCCAGGTAGTTCCATCGGAGAACATTTACACCAACCCGATGCCGAAATTTATTATATATTGAAAGGGGAAGCCACGGTTACTGATAACGAAGTTTGTACCTCCTTATATCCCGGTGATGTGTTATTTACCGGCAACGGAAACCGGCATAGCATCGAAAACCGTACACTTGAAAAGGTAGAATTTTTAGCCATTATCTTGGATTAAATTAATGACGAAACAAAGGTTTACGGTAAATTATTTTCTTATTTTGTTGATCATAAATTTCCATCACCGGCCCATTTTCATTATAGGTTCTTTCATTGATATAATACTGCAAAGCCGGATATACTTTCCAAATACCCATCAAAATAGAATATTGATGTTTCCAAGGAAATTCTGTGACTATATATTCCATTTTCGGCTCTTTCTTCACTTTTAAAAAATGTGCCATTTCCAACAAGGTTGAATCATCTACATCGGTTAAAATACAGCCTACTTCCGAATGTAATTGATTTGTTGCAACTTGGTGAGGGTTGTCATAATATATTCCGAATTCTTGTGCAGGTGTTAAGTTCCATTTTGTCCGTAATAAGTTGGTCACAGAATCTATCATCATACACGTTTTTCCGTAATCACCTCTTACATCTTGGTAAACTAAAATTTCACCGCCTTGCTTTTTTACTTCAAACTTAATTTTTTTCAATCCTCCCAAATAGACATATAGGCCAAACAAAATAACCATTATAACACCGAATACCAGTCCTGCAATTTTAATTATTTTCATCTCTCAATATGGTTCTATTTCTTGATTGATTAAACGTTTTTTTATTTATTTCAAAAATCATCCATCGAATATTCATTCATCTCGAATTCAAGATATCTAAAGATTTTGGGCAGTTTTCTAAATTCATTTATTTTCAGTACATAATTACACCGCCACATGATGGTGAATCATCTTATGTTATACATATAATTTTTCAAAAAGAGCTCTAATTTCTTTTGATTCTCTTAAAATATTGAGTGTCAGACCGGCATGTCCTTTTGCATAACCATTCCCTACAATCAAGTTAAGGTCCTTTCCCACTCCTTCGGCTCCTAAAGCTGCTTTGGTAAAGCTAGTTGCCATGGAGAAAAAATAGATCAATCCCTGTCCTTTGGTTACTAAAATAGAGGTCATTTCTGTGCTGGGCACATTCACATTATTAATGGTAACGTCACATCCACGTTCTCCCGTAATTTCCTTTACTTTATTGTAAACTTCCATCACATTGGTTGCATCGGCCACAATAACATGATGTGCCAATTTCATATCCAACAAACGTTGGGCATTTTCGGGGGAATATTCCACCACAATTACTTTTCCATAAGGCCCCACATTTTTCATTGCTTGGTAACAACACAAAATGCCCGATTTACCACCTCCTCCAATTAAACATACCGTATCACCTTCATGTACAAGACGATCTACCTGTGCAGGAGCACCGGCAACATCCAAAGCAGCCAACGCCAATCGTTCCGGAATATCATCGGGAAGAATGGCATAAATACCGCTTTCAAAAAGGATGGCCTGGGCTTCTACGTCCACCTGATCATGTTGGGCATCCAAATGTAGAATTTTATTTAATTTCAAAGGTGTTAACGATAGCGAAACCAACGTTGCAATCTTATCTCCCACTTTCAAATCATGATTCGGATAATGAGCTCCTATTGCCTTTACCGTTCCAATCAACATGCCGCCCGAACCGGTAACAGGATTCTGCATTTTCCCTCGCTCGGCTACAATGGAGATAATCATCTCTTTCATTTTTTCCCCATCGGCCTGGCATGCTTGTCTAATTTGTGTATAACTGGCCGAATCAATATTCAATGTCTTAACATCAATAAGCACCTCGTTATCATAAATTTCCATATGGTTGTCCAATTTGTAAGCCGGTTGCGGCAACGTTCCCTTTGGCTCAATTACTCTGTGAGTTCCGTATCTACATCCTTGTTTCATAAGCTTTTATATTTTATAAAATGAAGATGCAAAAGTACAAAAATCTCACACAATATGATTATTAATAAAATAAAAAAGGTGGAAGTTTAAAACTTCCACCTTTTTTCATCTTCATCATACTTTAAATTAAGCGTACAATTCAGTGAAAATTTCACGTAACTCTTTGCTTTCGCGAAGCAGTTGAAGGGTTATTTCCGCATGTCCCTTCGTATAACCATTTCCTACGATCATGGTTACATCGCTCCCAACTCCTTCTGCACCAAGAGCAGCCTTGGTAAAGCTAGTTGCCATGGAGAAGAAATAAACCAACCCGTCATTTTTAGTACACAAAATACTGGTCATTTCGGTA